>CAKKQL010000104.1 GCA_919902095.1 Acidiferrobacterales bacterium | reverse complement strand
CTGCACCGCAAACTCGATTTCGATGATGTTCTCGTCCTCGGTCAGCATCAGCGCCTCCTTCGGCACTTTGGTCTTGCCGCCGGAGCGCAGATTGCTGCGATAACCGATCTCGATCGTGGACACCTTCTCGACGTTCACCTTCTCGACCTTCTCAAGCGGCAACGGCAGGTGCCAGCGCAGACCGACTTCGGTCACCTCGGCCTGCTTGCCGAAGCGCAGTACCACGCCACGCTCGCCCTGCTGCACGATGTAGAAACCGGAGAGCAGCCAGACCGCGAGCGCCACCGTGACGATCAGGCCGGCGCCGATGCCGCTCGCGCGCCCACCACCGAGGTCGCTGCCTCCGCCACCGCCCTTGCGGCCACCGAACAGGCCAGCCAGCTTCTGCTGGAGGCGGCGCACAATCTGGTCGAGGTCGGACCCGCCCGCGGCCTTGCGACGTCCCCAGGGATCTTTGTCCCCGGAAGATCCGGGTTCGTTCCAAGCCACGATGTGCTCCTAAATTCCTGTTCGGTTCGGTGAAAAATCAGCGGGCAAGTGCCGGATTCTAGGGTCAGGACCCGGTGGGAGCAAGGACGGAAGCGTCGTCCGCGGACAGAAAACGTTCGTCGAAATCCGGCTGGCGGCGCAGCCAGGCAAGCTGTTCCGGCGTGAGCATCACCACCAGCCGCCAGCCGCCGGACGGCGGTGTGGATTCGCCCTGTACGTCGAATTTTTCATAAAGCAGCGCGCGCAGCCTTCCGGCCGCGGGCGGCAGATGCAGGCGGTAACGCCGGTGGCTACCGCGAAAATGTGCCGAAACGGCCGCCAGCAGCATGTCCACGCCGGCGCCGGTCAGCGCCGAAAGCCAGACCTGCGTGACGCGGCCGTTCGCGTCGCGCTCGATCCGCGGGCCGTCGCCGCTGAGATCGACCTTGTTGAACACGACGATCTGCGGGATATCCGCCGCCCCGATCTCAGCCAGCACCGCGTTCACCCGCTGCATCTGGTCGAGGCGCTCGGGATTGGCGGCATCCACCACGTGCAGCAGCAGCTCGGCCTCGGCGACCTCTTCGAGCGTGGACTTGAACGCCTCCACCAGGTCGTGCGGCAGGTCGCGAATGAAGCCGACGGTGTCGGCGAGAATCACCGGCACGTTGCCGGGAAGCTCGACGCGCCGCATGGTCGGGTCGAGCGTGGCGAACAACTGGTCGGCGGCATAGACGCTGGCACCGGTCAGACGGTTGAAGAGCGACGACTTGCCGGCATTGGTGTAGCCGACGAGCGACGCCGTTGGGATCGGAACGCGGTCGCGCGCTTTTCTCCGGCTGCGGCGCTGCGTCGTCACCCGCTCGAGGCGTTCGTGGAGTTTCTTGATGCGGTTGCGGATCAGGCGGCGGTCGGTTTCGAGCTGCGTTTCGCCGGGTCCGCGCAGGCCGATGCCACCCTTCTGCCGTTCGAGGTGGGTCCAGCCGCGCACCAGCCGCGTCGCCAGATGCGCCAGCTGCGCGAGTTCGACCTGCAACTGGCCTTCGCGCGAACGTGCGCGCTGCGCGAAGATGTCGAGGATGAGGCCGGTGCGATCCAGCACACGACAACCCACGGCCTTCTCGAGATTGCGCTCCTGCGAGGGCGTGAGCGCGTGGTTGACGAGCACGATCTCGGCGCGCTCGCGCGCCACGGTCTCGCGGATTTCCTCGGCCTTGCCCTTGCCGACGAACGTGGCCGGATCGGGTTTCTCGCGGCTGCCGACCACGGCACCGCAGACGTCGGCGCCGGCGGACTGGGCCAGCAGGCGCAACTCCTCGAGATCTTCGGTCGCGTCGCGGCGGCTCCCGAGCCGCAGTTGCACCAGCAGGGCGCGTTCCGCCCCGCGGCGCCGCGGCTCGGCAGGCAGGCTATTCGTTGCCGGGCCCCTTGCTGTCGCTGTCTTCGGAATGCTCAAACTGGAACTTCACCGGGCGGCTGGGGACCACCGTCGAGATGGCATGCTTGTAAATCATCTGGCTGACGGTGTTCTTGAGCAGCACGACAAACTGGTCGAACGACTCGATCTGTCCCTGCAGCTTGATGCCGTTGACCAGAAAGATGGATACCGGAACGTGCTCTTTGCGCAAGGTATTGAGGAAAGGGTCTTGTAGCGCTTGCCCCTTTTGCTGGCTCATGACAGTGCTCCTGTTCTTATTGCCGGTTGGCTTGGCGTTATCGTCAAAGGCCGCTTGTGCGCATCCTGCGCGCGCGGCACTTGTGCATCCTTGCACATCGAAACAAAACGGACCTTCATCCCGGTCCGCTCACCCATTATAACCGCTGTTCCGGGGCGACGCCGGCCGTCTGCGCAAGATACTCAAGGCACGCCAAAACCGGTACCTGCTCGCCGCCTTCAAACGCCTGCACCCCCGGATAACTCCGCAGCCAAGTCAGCTGGCGCTTGGCGAGCTGGCGGGTGGCGGCAATCGCCGCCTCCGACATTTGAGAATAGTTGATTTTATTAGTCAAGTAATCCCATATCTGACGGTAACCGACCGTCCGGACCGAAGGCAGGTCTGGCGACAAGTCGCCACGGCGGTATAACGCTTCGACCTCCGCGACCAAGCCCTGCTCAAGCATGGCCTGAAAACGCTGGGCGATACGCGCGTGAAGCCCCGCGCGCTCGGCCACCTGCAAAGCAATTTTAACGAAATGCCAGCTTGCGTCCGCCGGCGCGCCACCTTCGTTCAAACGGCTCGGCGCCTGGCCGGTGAGTTCATATATTTCGAGCGCCCGCTGGATACGCTGGGCGTCATTCGGATGGATACGGGCCGCGGTAACCGGGTCAATCCTGGCGAGACGGGCATGCATCGCCGGCCAGCCAAGACGCGCCGCCTCGTCCGTCAGGCGCGCGCGCAGCGCCGGGTCGGCGGAAGGCAGCGGCGAAAGCCCGAACTCGAGCGCATGGAAGTAAAACATGGTGCCGCCTACGAGCAGCGGGATGCGTCCAGCCTGTCGCACAGCCTCCATTTCCCTCAGGGCATCGGTACAAAAATCAGCGGCCGAATAGGCCTCCGCGGGGTCCCGGATATCAATAAGGCGATGCGGCGCGCGCGCCTGTTCCTGCGGGGTCGGCTTGGCGGTGCCGATATCCATGCCGCGATAGACCTGGGATGAATCGACACTGATGATCTCGACTGGCAATACGTCATGGAGCGTAAGCGCGAGTGCCGACTTGCCGGTGGCAGTTGCGCCCATGAGGCAGATGGCAATGGGCTTGGAAACCATCAAAAGACTAATAATTTTTGACAGGATTAACAGGATTAAAAGTCTATAACAACTAGCTGTAAATACAGTAAAAGGTTAGCAATCAGAGCAGGGTCACTTTTCCGGACGCATGTGGGGGAACAGCAGTACGTCGCGGATGGAAGGCGAGTCGGTGAAGAGCATCACCAGCCGGTCAATACCGATGCCCTCGCCCGCGGTCGGCGGCATGCCGTGCTCGAGCGCCCGCACGTAGTCCTCGTCAAAGTGCATGGCCTCCTGGTCGCCGGCCTCCTTTTCCTGCACCTGCTTGCGGAAGCGCTCGGCCTGGTCTTCGGCGTCGTTGAGCTCGGAAAAGCCGTTGGCAATCTCGCGCCCGCCGATGAAAAGCTCGAAGCGATCGGCGATTGCATGATCCTGGTCGTTGCGCCGCGCCAGCGGTGAAACCTCGGTGGGATAGGCCATGATGAAGGTCGGGTTCTTGAGCTTCTCCTCGACCGTCTTCTCGAAAATCTCCAGTTGCAGCTTGCCGGTACCATACGTCGGCTTGATCTCGATGCCGAGGCCCTTGGCGTAGGCGGCGAGCTGCCCGATGGACTCAAGGTCGGCGGCCGCCAGCGCGGGGTTATGGCGCAGCACGGCCTCCTTGAGGGTCAGGCGGTCGAAACGCTTTCCAAAGTCGTATTGCTCCCCCTGGTAACTCACGGTCGTGACGCCAAAGACATGTTCGGCCAGCCCGCGCAGCATCTCCTCGGTCAGATTCATGAGGTCGTGGTAGTCGGCATAGGCCTGGTAGAACTCGAGCATCGTGAACTCGGGGTTATGCCGGGTCGAAAGTCCCTCGTTCCTGAAGTTGCGGTTGATTTCATAGACCCGCTCGAAGCCGCCCACGATCAGGCGCTTGAGGTAAAGCTCCGGGGCGATGCGCAGGAACAGCTGGATGTCGAGCGCATGGTGGTGGGTCACGAACGGACGCGCCACGGCGCCCCCGGGAATGGCCTGCATCATCGGAGTTTCTACCTCAAGAAACTGCCGTATATTCAGGAATTCACGGATATAACTTACGACCGACGTACGCACGCGGAAAGTCTTGCGTGCGACCTCGTTCATGATGAGATCGAGGTACCGTTGGCGATAGCGGGTCTCGGTATCCGTCAGCCCGTGATACTTTTCGGGCAGCGGCCGCAGCGCCTTGGTCAGCAGCCGGACCCCGTCAACCTTTACCGACAGCTCCCCGGTCTTGGTCTTGAACAGCACCCCCTCGGCACCGAGGATGTCGCCGATGTCCCAGCTTTTGAATACGTCGTAGGACTGCTCGCCCAGCGTATCGCGCATGACATAGAGCTGGATCTGTCCAGACATGTCCTGCAAATGGGCGAAGCTCGCCTTACCCATGATGCGCCGGGTCATCATGCGTCCGGCGACCTTCACCCGGACGTTGCGCGTCTCGAGTTCGGCGTTGTCCTTGTCGTCATATTCGGCGTGTAGTTCGCCCGCCACGACGTTGCGCTTGAAGTCGTTGGGAAACGGATTACCCTGGCCGCGAAGCTCGGTGAGCTTCTGCCGGCGCAGTGCCATCTGTTCGTTTTCGTCCTGCGGTGTATCCATCTTTATATATGTAAATCAGACTGTTTTGTTATTTAGGTAATGTATCAGGTTATATATTTTGGATGCCGGATTTGAGGCTCGCCTCGAGAAACTCATCAATCTCCCCGTCCAGAATCGCCTGTGTGTTGCCGGACTCCACGCCGGTGCGCAGGTCCTTCACCCGCGACTGGTCGAGCACGTACGACCGGATCTGGTGGCCCCATTCGATGTCGGACTTGCTCTCCTCCAGTTTCTGCTTCTCCTCATAGCGCTTCTTGAGCTCGGCCTCGTAGAGGCGCGACTTGAGCATGGCCATGGCCGAAGCCCGGTTGCGGTGCTGCGAACGGTCCGACTGGCATTGTACGATGATCCCGCTCGGCAGGTGAGTGATGCGTATCGCCGAGTCGGTGCGGTTCACGTGCTGGCCACCGGCCCCGCTGGCGCGGTAGGTGTCGATGCGCAAGTCCGCCGGGTTGATCCCGACCTCGACGTCCTCATCCACCTCCGGATAGATAAACACCGAGGCGAACGAGGTATGCCGCCGGTGGCCGGAATCGAACGGGGACTTGCGCACCAAGCGGTGCACGCCGGTTTCGGTGCGCAGCCAGCCGTAGGCGTAGGGACCGGTGAATTTGACCGTGGCGCTTTTGATGCCCGCCACCTCCCCGGCCGAGAGTTCCAGGATTTCGTTCTTGTAGCCGCGCCGGTCGCCCCACATGAGATACATGCGCAGCAACATGTTGGCCCAGTCCTGGGCCTCGGTGCCGCCGGAGCCGGCCTGGATGTCCATGAAGGCGTTGTGCGCGTCCATCTCGCCGGAGAACATGCGCTGGAATTCCAGGTCGGCGAGTTGCTTGCCGAGCGTCTCCAGGTCCGTGGCGACGGCGCCGCCGACCTCGGCGTCGTTCTCCGCGCGCGCGAGTTCCAGCAGCTCCTGCGCTTCGCTCAGGCGGCTGTCGAGCTTTTCCATCACGCCCAACTCGTCTTCCAGGCGCGCGCGTTCACGCCCGAAATCCTGGGCGCGCTGCGGGTTGTTCCAGATGCCGGGCTGTTCCAGCTCGGCGCGGACTACGCGCAGCCGGTCTTGCTTGGTGTCGAAGTCAAAGCGACCTCCGCAGCGCAGCGAAAATTGCCTGCAGCTCACGGAGGCGGTTGGACAGAAGATTGAAGTCTTGCACGGCGGAAAATGTCGTATTCGATTGCCGCGCAGCATACACCAGCGCCCGCGGGAAGGACAGCCGGGGAGTCGTCAAAGCTTGATGCCGAGCACCTGGCCGATGACGCGCCGGATATGCTTGATCGCCTGCGGCGCCTCGATGTCCACCACCTGCTCCAGCACCCACTTGTTGTCGGTCGCGGCCATGGCCGCCGATACCTTGTCGCCAAGGTAACGCAGAAAGGCATAGCTCGGCCCCGATGACGTGAACTCGAATTCGGCGTAGTCGGACAGGCGCGCGTTGAGCGTCGCGATGAACGGCCCGGCATAGTCGCCCGGGCCGATGAACTCGGTCATGTTGGTGTCCATGAGTCGCGCCAAATTGCGTCCGAGCTCATTGATGAAGCGTACGCGCTCTTCCTCGGTGAGGTGACCATAGACTAGGCGGTCGGCGATCTGGATGTGGAAGGCGATGAACTCGGTGAGGATCTGCGTCACTTGCCGGTCACCGCCGAGCTTGTAGCCCTCGATCTCCATGTGGCGCGCGGCCTCCTGCGCCAGCTTCCAGATGTTGCTCGCGACCACGCTCGCGCGCTGCTCGATTGTCTTCGGGCCCTTGCTGCGGAATTTGGTTTTGATGTGCAGTGCCATGCTGACTCAGACCGGACATACCCATCGGGTATTGGGAAATCTTAGCATGCAACCCGCAGGCACTGCGGCCAAACTGATGCATGCCGTTCGCGCTACAGGGTTATTCACGACAGCGGGTTCCCCGCCTGCGCCGGCGTCTGGCACAATGGCGCCCTCAGGAATTCCGGAATCACCCATGGCACAGAAAAACGATTCAGATGCTGACATGCAGCTTGCGAGCGGCGTCTCCGCGTTCGAGGCCAAGCATTTCGCCACGGCCATGACCCTGCTCTCGCCGCTCGCCGAACAGGGCAACGCCGACGCCCAGTACCGGATGGCGGTGATGTTTCAGAATGGCCTCGGGCACGTGAAAAACGCGGCTGAGGCCTACCGCTGGATGCGCGCCGCCGCCGACCAGGGGCATGCGCTGGCGCAACACGGGCTCGGCTTCATGCACCTGCAGGGCGAATGCGCGCACAAGGACGAAGCCGAGGCGGCCCGCTGGTTCCGCCGCGCGGCCGAACAGGGACTGGCCGGTTCGCAGATGACGCTCGGGATGCTGTACCAGCAGGGCCTCGGCGTGCCGCGCGACGAGGCCGAGGCAAAAAAGTGGTACCAGCGCGCCGAGAGCGGGAATTGACCGTGCCTGCAAACAAAACGGGCCGGATAATCCGGCCCGTTCCCTATGCTTGAAAATTCGCTTACTTCTTGATCCAGGCGCTGTAGCCGTCGGTCTTGCTCGCATGGCCGTCGCCATAACCGGCATTGTAGGCGTCGGTCAGGCGCTGTTCCTCGCGCTTGGGGTTGTGCAGAAAACCGCACGCCCAGCCGTTGATGTACTCGGCATCCACGCCCTTCTTCTCCATCGTGTCGATGGCCTGGTAATAGGTCTGGTTCATGAAATCCAACTCCTCGCTTTAACCGTAAAGCACCCCGGGAAAGAGGCGCATATCTTACTCATCGGAAATCGCATTTCAACAAATTTTCGCACCCGGCGCGCCAGATTAACACCAAAGAGATAGGCGTCGGTGCGTACTATTTAAGGAATCGGCCAACGCTGTAGCGCAGGCGCGTCGGCGACTCCAGCGTTTCGCGCTCGACCCAGACCAGATGCAGATTGCCGGCGGCATCGAAAACCAGCGCCGGGCCCGACTGGAAGCCGGCACCGGATGCGCCCGGCACCGCGAGGTTCTCGCTCCACTGCCCGGCGCCAACCGGCCAGGCAAGCCACAGGTCCGCAGTCCCGTCGCGGTCGTCATCCCACGCCACCGCCACGCGCCCGGCGCCGTCCGCGGCTACCGCCGCATGCCATTGGCTGATGTTGTTGCCGAAATCGTCCTGCACCCTTTCGTTGCTGCCGAAACGTGCGTCGTCACGGCTGAAGCCGGCATAGACGTCGTAGCCGGAAAGGAAATCGCGCTTGTCGAGCCAGACGGCGGCGGCGCCGCGCTGGCCGTGACGCGCGAGCGCCACGCGCGCCACGCCGGTGCCCTTGCCGTAGGCCTCGGAGCGCGCCGGCGACTGCTCGTTCAGGAGCTGCGGCGCATTGAAGCGCCTGCCGTCGCTTGAATGCGCCTGCAACAGCACCGTGTGGCCGTGGCGCCGGTCTTCCCACGCCACCGTGACGCCGGTGGGCGTGACGACGACATCCGGATAAATCTGCTCGGCCAGCGGCGGCGCGACATCGACGTCGTGCACGGAACCCTCCGGCACGCGCACGGCGTTGCCCGTGACCTTGAGGGGCGCGATCCGGATGCGTGAAAACCTGTCGACGTGCTGATTCCAGACGACGAATATTTTTCCGTCCGCCGCGGCGATGCTGACCTGCTCGGCCTGTGGCGCGATGCGTTCGGCCGGTCCGAGCGCGCCGGCATCCACCGCGCGCACCCAGATGCCCCCGTCCTGCTCCCACGCCAGCAGAAACCGGTCCGTGCCGAGCGCGGCAATCACCGGCGCCACGGCGTTGTTCCCGGCGCTCACGCGCTGCCGGCTGAAAGCCTTCGCCGCCAGCGGCTTGAACGCCACATATACCTGCGAGATGCCGTTGCGGTTTTCCTCCCAGACGATGCCGACGCTGTCGCCGGAGATGGCGACATGCTTGCGGCCGGCGCTGTCGAGCTGGTGAAAAACGCCCGGTTGCGGCGCGGGCGTGACCGCCAGCGGCGCCGAAAATTCCCACGGCGCCGCCTGGCACGGCAGCGCGAACGCGGCGACCGCCAGGGCCGCCAGCCGGTTCATGGATTCTCCGCGATGAACTGCTTGAAGTCCTTGTGCCGATATTCGCCGCCGTGCACGAAGCGGTCGTAATCGCGGAAGTCCTTCACGCTTTGCACGCCGGCGACCTTGGCGATGGTCGTGCCGTCCGGCTCGAGCCAGGCGAACAGCGGCGTGGCGAACGCCTTCATGCGCACGCCGAGCTCCATCTCGGTGATGCGCTCGCCGGAGGCCAGCGTCAGGCGTCGGCCGCTCTCGGCGTCGGCGTACACCAGCACGTAATGCTCGATGTAAAGCGCGCGCAACGCGGAATCGGAGAACGACTCTTTGTTCGTCTTGTCGCACCAGCCGCAGCCGAGACGGCCGAAGTACAGGAAGACGCGTTTGCCCTGCGCGCGCGCCTGCCTGAAGCCATCGTCGTAGGACAGGAACGGGTAGTTCTCCGGCGGCTCGGCATGCGCCGTCAGAGCAACCCCGAAAGCCAGCAACGCCGCCGCCAGCCACCGCCTGCGTGTGCTCATGTTTCGCCTCGTCGTGCCCCGGCCAAAACCCTACAAAACCGCCCTGTTTCGATGCGGCGGACCTACTTATACTATTTATATCACACCGTCAGGCCGCCATTCGTCATGCTCAACATCGGCCAGATCGTCAGTACCGTCCAGAAAAACTGCCACATCTCCGACGCCCGGCACGCCGGCGATCTCACGCTGTGCACCTACCTGCTCAAGATGCGCGAGTTCTACCGCTGGGAGAACGACATCCCGCTCACGCGCCAGCTCGCGCGCGAAGACGTCGGCCAGTGGTTGCAGGAACGCGAGCGCATGTGGGAACACCTCGAAGCCGATGGCTTCGAACCCATTCCGCTCGAGCACGGAGCATCCGATCCGTTCGACGCCGACAGCGTCAATCGCGAACTGGTGCCGCAGGGCTATGTCTACAGCGGCGGCGTCGGGCGCTTCTGCAAGCCGCACTTCTTCCTCGGCAACCTGGTGACGATGGAAACGCGCAACGGTTTCGCCGTATACATTTCGTCATGCGAATACGCGCGCGACCTCGAAGCGCCACCGGCGATGCTGCAAGGCCGCACGATCTTCGTGCGCCAGGAGTCGGTGCGCCGCTACCTGTGGGAAAAAGTCGAGGAATCGCGCTGGAGTCGCGGGAACGGGGCCATGCAACGCGCCCTGTCCTGCTATGGATTGGCCGGCGACGGCGTACCGGGATGTACGAACGCGGCGGGAGCCGGGATACCGGAAGCGGCCGCCGAACGGGCGCTCGACCGGATGACACAAAACGAAACCGAGTCCATCGTGTTGCACGAACTCGGTGAAGGATTGGCGGGCGAAACACTGGGCGCGGACTGGGAACGCCTGCTTTCCGGGCTTGCGCGCTCCAAGGCCGAAATCATGGCGCGCGCGGTGCGCGACAACCTCGCCGACTGCCTCACCACCCTGCCGGCGCTGGTGGAAACGCGCAACGACGCCTCGCTGCATTTCTACTTCGCTACCTTCGACGGCATGCGCCGGCATCTGTTCCCGGAGGCGCTCGCGGCTTATCGCCGCTGGTGTACCGACGGCGACCTCGACCCGCTGCGCAGCCTCACGCGCCAGGGACAATCGCGCTGGCGCGACACGGCCGAACAGATGCTCGCGCTTTTCCGCCGGGACGAACAGCGGGCCGCCGCAGAAATCGTGCGTCTGCTCGACAAGGACGACGCCCTCTGAAAACCGCTGTTTTCTAACGGCTCCATCCGACATGCCGACGCTGAACGTTACGCTGCACGAAAAAACCTATGCCGTAAAAGTCCCGGACGAGATGCTCGCCGAGGCCGAAGCGTTCTTCCAAAAAATGGACCGCGACATGAATCAGGGCTGGCAGATGAGCCGTGACTTCATCGAAAACCCGGACCGCACCCAGCGCGCGCAGATCGCGGCGCACCGGCTCATGCTCGCGATGAGCGCCGGCAACGAGACCCTGGCGCAGCTTATGGCAGGCTATATTCTCAAGCGCCTCCCGGGCGTCACCGGCGTAGTCGTGGATACCGATGGCGAGATGCTCGATACCGAAATCGTTTACGGCGCCGGGGCGACGCCCGTGACGACCGCATCCGCCGGCGGCAAGCTTTCGCGCATCGAGGCCATGAAGCAGGCCGGCAAGGAAGTCACGGCGGTGTACAAATCCGGCAAAAGCTTCCGCTATGCCGTGCTCGACCGCGCCAGCGGCCAGTGGGTCGAGTCGCCGGCGATGGATGACGAGAAAGAATCGC
>CAKKQL010000103.1 GCA_919902095.1 Acidiferrobacterales bacterium | reverse complement strand
GGCTATTGCCCAAACACAGGGGGTGAGGGAGAATGTGCCCCGTTTTTCCGCCGGGTGGTGCACGCAGATTCGGAACTTTGCGTGGCCCGATATCAGCCGGACACACAAGCAAAAACGCCGTTAGCCGTCCAGTTCTCGTTTTCGCGCTAAAGAGGAATTCAATCCATGACTGTGAAATCCACCGCCCAGAAAGCGGGTACGGGATCGGTATTACCCACCCGCCGCGAGCTGGCCAACGCCATTCGCGCGCTGTCCATGGACGCGGTGCAAAAGGCCAACTCCGGCCATCCCGGCGCGCCGATGGGCATGGCCGATATCGCCGAAGTGCTGTGGAACGACTTCCTCAAGCACAACCCGGCGAACCCGAAGTGGCCGGACCGCGACCGCTTCGTGCTTTCTAACGGTCACGGTTCCATGCTGCTGTACAGCCTCCTGCACCTCAGCGGCTACGACCTGCCGATGGAGGAGCTCAAGAATTTCCGTCAATTACATTCCAAAACTCCGGGCCACCCGGAGTACGGCTATGCACCGGGCGTCGAGACCACCACCGGCCCGCTGGGTCAGGGCATCACGAATGCGGTGGGCATGGCGATAGCCGAAAAGGTATTGGCGGGGCAGTTCAACCGTGACGGCCATCACATCGTCGATCACTATACTTATGTGTTCCTTGGCGACGGTTGCCTGATGGAAGGCATCTCGCACGAGGCCTGCTCGCTCGCGGGCACCCTGGGCCTCGGCAAGCTCATCGCCTTCTACGATGACAATGGCATCTCGATCGACGGCCATGTCGAGGGCTGGTTCACTGACAACACCCCGAAGCGCTTCGAGGCTTACGGCTGGCACGTGGTGCGCGACGTCGACGGCCATAACCCGGAGGCGATCAAAAAAGCGATTCAGGAGGCGCGCTCGGTGAACGACAAACCGAGCATGATCTGCTGCAAGACCGTAATCGGTTACGGCGCACCGAACCTGTGCGGTTCGCACGACTGCCACGGCGCCGCCTTGGGCGATGCCGAGGTGGCGGCGACGCGCGAGAACCTCGGTTGGAAGCATGCGCCGTTCGTGATCCCGCAGGAGATTTACGCGGGTTGGGATGCGAAGAGCAAAGGCGCCGCGTCCGAGAAGTCCTGGAACGACAAGTTTGCCGTCTACAAGAAGGCCTACCCGGACCTGGCTGCCGAATACGAACGGCGCATAAAGGGCGAGTTGCCCAAGGACTGGAGCCAAAAGGCCGACGCATTCATCAAATCCGTGGATGCCAAGGCCGAGACCATCGCCTCGCGCAAGGCGTCGCAGAACGCGCTGAACGGGTTTGGCCCGGTATTGCCGGAGTTCCTCGGTGGTTCCGCCGACCTGGCCGGTTCCAATCTTACGATCTGGAAAGGCTCAAAGGGCATCAGCAATACCGTGTCGGACGGAAACTATATTTATTATGGTGTGCGTGAGTTCGGCATGTCGGCGATGATGAACGGCATCGCGCTGCACGGCGGCTTGATCCCCTACGGCGCCACCTTCCTGATGTTCTCTGAGTACGCGCGCAACGCGTTGCGCATGGCGGCGCTGATGAAGATTCGTTCGATCTTCGTCTATACCCACGATTCCATCGGCTTGGGTGAAGACGGCCCGACGCACCAGGGTGTGGAGCAGACCGCAACCCTGCGCCTGATCCCAAATATGTCGGTATGGCGCCCGTGCGACGCGGTGGAAAGCGCGGTGGCGTGGAAACTCGCCGTGGAACGCACGACCGGCCCAAGCTGCCTGATTTTCTCGCGTCAGAATTTGCCGCACCAGACGCGCGACGCCGCCAAGCTCGCCAACATTACGCGCGGTGGTTATGTGTTGAGCGACGCCGAAGGTGGCAAGCCCCAGGCCATTATTATTGCCACCGGTTCGGAAGTGGGTCTGGCCATGGAGGCGCAGAAGCTGCTGGCCGCCAAGGGCAAGAAGGTGTGCGTGGTATCCATGCCCTCAACCGACGTGTTCGACGCCCAGGACGCCGCCTACCGCGAGGGCGTATTGCCCCAGGGTGTGAAGCGCGTGGCGGTCGAGGCCGGCGTCACCGGGGGCTGGTACAAATATGTCGGGCTCGACGGCAAGGTGGTGGGTCTGGACCGTTTCGGTGAATCCGCCCCGGCCGGCGTGCTGTTCAAACACTTCGGCTTCACCGCCGACAACGTCGCCAAGATGGTCGAGGAGATTTTGTAATATCACTTGACGCAAAGACGCGAAGGCGCAAAGAAAGGCAATTTTGATATTTAAAACTTTGCGTCTTTGCGACTTCGCGTCAAAAATTCATAAACGATTTCATATTTAAACTTCTGGAGACTTGGCAATGGCAATCAAAGTCGGCATTAACGGTTTCGGCCGTATCGGCCGCATGGTGTTTCGTGCGGTGGCGAAGGATTTCAAGGACATCGAGATCGTCGGCATCAACGATCTGCTGGAGCCCAGCTATCTCGCCTACATGCTGAAGTACGACTCCGTGCATGGCCGCTTCCAGGGCGACATCAAGGTCGAGGGCAACAACCTGATCGTCAATGGCAAGAAGATCCGCCTGACCGCCATCAAGGACCCGACCGAGCTGAAGTGGGGCGAAGTCGGCGCCGACATCGTGATCGAATCGACGGGCCTGTTCCTCACCATGGAAACCTGCGAGAAGCACCTCAAGGCTGGCGCCAAAAAGGTCGTCCAGTCCGCGCCGTCGAAAGACGAAACGCCGATGTTCGTGTACGGCGTGAACCACAAAAAATACGCTGGCGAGACCATTGTTTCCGCCGCCTCCTGCACCACCAACTGCCTGGCGCCGGTCGCCAAGGTGTTGCACGACAACTTCGGTATCAAGCGTGGTCTGATGACCACCGTGCACGCGGCGACGGCTACGCAAAAGACCGTTGACGGTCCGTCCAGCAAGGACTGGCGCGGCGGTCGCGGCATTCTGGAGAATATCATTCCGTCCTCGACCGGCGCCGCCAAGGCCGTTGGCAAGGTGCTGCCGGAACTCAACAAGAAGCTCACCGGCATGGCGTTCCGCGTGCCGACCTCGGACGTGTCCGTGGTGGACCTCACGGTGGAACTCAACAAGGAAGCCAGCTACGAGCAAATCTGCGCGGCCATGAAGAAGGCCTCGGAAGGCGAGCTCAAGGGCGTACTCGGCTACACCGACGAGAAGGTGGTCTCCACTGACTTCCGCGGCGTCAGCCTGCCGTCGATCTTCGACGCCGACGCCGGCATCGCGCTGGACAGCACCTTCGTCAAGGTGGTGGCCTGGTACGACAACGAGTACGGCTAC
>CAKKQL010000102.1 GCA_919902095.1 Acidiferrobacterales bacterium | reverse complement strand
CGGGCGACGACACCTGCTTCTACGCCTTCATCGCCTACCCGATCGACCTGTTCGAGGAAGGCTCGGTGGTGAACGTGTTCACCTCGCTGGTCGGCAACGTGTTCGGCTTCAAGGCGATCCGTGCGCTGCGCCTCGAGGACGTGCGCTTCCCGATCGCCTACGTCAAGACCTGCGGCGGTCCGCCGAACGGCATCCAGGTCGAGCGCGACAAGATGAACAAGTACGGCCGTCCGATGCTCGGCTGCACCATCAAGCCCAAGCTCGGCCTCAGCGCCAAGAACTACGGCCGCGCCGTGTACGAGTGCCTGCGCGGCGGCCTCGACTTCACCAAGGACGACGAGAACGTCAACAGCCAGCCGTTCATGCGTTGGAACCACCGCTTCGATTTCGTCATAGAGGCGATCCATAAGGCCGAGAAGGAGACCGGCGAGCGCAAGGGTCACTATCTGAACGTCACCGCGCCGACGCCGGAAGAGATGTACAAGCGTGCCGAGTACGCCAAGAGCCTGGGCGCACCGATCATCATGCACGACTATCTCACCGGCGGTTTCTGCGCCAACACCGGCCTCGCCAACTGGTGCCGCGACAACGGCATGCTGCTGCACATCCACCGTGCGATGCACGCGGTGCTCGACCGCAACCCGCACCACGGCATCCACTTCCGCGTGCTGACTAAGGCGCTGCGCCTGTCGGGCGGCGATCACCTGCATACCGGTACCGTGGTTGGCAAGCTCGAAGGCGATCGTGAGGCCACCCTGGGCTGGATCGACCTGCTGCGTGAGAAGTACGTGAAGGAAGACCGCTCGCGCGGCATCTTCTTCGACCAGGATTGGGGCTCCATGCCCGGCGCCTTCGCCGTCGCCTCCGGCGGCATCCACGTCTGGCACATGCCGGCGCTGCTCGCGATCTTCGGCGACGACGCCGTGTTCCAGTTCGGCGGCGGCACGCTTGGCCATCCGTGGGGCAACGCCGCCGGTGCGGCCGCCAACCGTGTGGCTCTCGAAGCCTGCGTCGAGGCGCGTAACCAGGGCCGTGCGCTGGAGAAGGAAGGCAAGGACATTCTTACCAATGCCGCCAAGTCCAGCCCGGAACTGAAGATCGCCATGGAAACGTGGAAAGAGATCAAGTTCGAGTTCGACACCGTCGACAAGCTCGACGTGAAGCACAAGTAAACTGAGGCGATCGGCCGGGCGGCAATGCCGCCCGGCCACCCGATCTGATTCTGAGGAATAGACAATGAGCGAAATGCAAGATTACAAATCCAGCCTGACCGACACCAGCAGCCGCAAGTTCGAGACCTTCTCCTATCTGCCGGCCATGAGCAGCGATGGCATCAAGAAACAGGTGGAGTATCTAGTGAAGCAAGGCCTGAACCCGGCGATCGAACACACCGAGCCGGAAAATGCCTTCGACCATTACTGGTACATGTGGAAGCTGCCGATGTTCGGCGAAACCAACGTGGACAAGGTTCTGGCCGAGGCCGAGGCCTGTCACAAGGCGCACCCGAACAACCACGTGCGCCTGATTGGCTACGACAACTTCAAGCAGTCGCAAGGCGCTTCGATGGTGATTTTCCGCGGCAAGATCAAGGCCTAAGTCGTATCGGCTGAACCAGAAACCCTGCCTGGGTGACTGGGCAGGGTTTTTTTACGGCCTGATGGTGGATAAAGGTGCGCCGCAAATGAAGAAGGACCAGCGGTACGTCGGAATTTTTAATGATCTACACGGTGGCATGACCGACGCCGGCAAGATCATCCGCGATGCTTGGGCGCTGGGCCTGCTCCCGGAAAGCGAAACCTGTGAAGGTTGGTTGGCGCCGGGCATCGAAGACCTATGGGCCAAGGTCAGCGCCGAGTGGGAGCAGTACGGTTTCTCGGTGGCAAAGCTGCCGGATGATCTGCGCGAGCGGTATCTGCGCATTCAGGATGAGGCGATGCAACGTGCCCGCGCCGCTGGCTGGAATCCGGCCGTGGATTTGTACGATGACGAAGATGATCTCTGAACCTGCGGACTCGTCGTCCGCCGCACATGAAGGTGAGTGACATGTCAGATGCTACGCAATACCTGATCGAAGACGAACCCTACTACCGCGCTGTCAGCGACGAGATCGCACTCTACGAGGCCGCCTACAGCGCGCGTATGCCGATGATGCTGAAGGGACCGACCGGTTGCGGCAAGAGCCGGTTCGTCGAGTACATGGCGTGGAAGCTCAAGAAGCCGCTCATTACCGTTGCATGTAATGAAGACATGACCGCCTCGGACCTGGTCGGCCGCTTCCTGCTCGATGCCAGCGGCACGAAGTGGCATGACGGCCCGCTGACCGTAGCGGCGCGCATCGGCGCGATCTGCTATCTCGACGAAGTGGTGGAGGCGCGCCAAGACACGACCGTCGTGATCCATCCGCTCACGGATCATCGCCGCCAGCTGCCGCTTGAGAAGAAGGGCGAACTGGTGAACGCGCACAAGGACTTTCAATTGGTGATCTCGTATAACCCGGGTTACCAGAGCTTGATGAAGGATCTGAAGCAATCCACCAAGCAGCGCTTTGGCGCCATCGACTTCGATTTTCCGGAGGCGGAGGTCGAGGTCGAGATCGTCATGCACGAAACCAAGGTGGACAAGTCCGTTGCCGAAAAGCTCGTGCAGATCGCGCACCGTGCCCGCAACCTCAAGGGCCACGGCCTGGACGAGGGCATCTCGACGCGCCTGCTGACTTACGCCGGGCAGCTGATCGCCAAGGGCATCGCGCCGCGCGCCGCGTGCCAGATGACGCTGGTACGGCCGATCACCGACGATCCGGACATGCGCGACACTCTCGACGCGGCGATTAATACATATTTCTAAGATTCTTGAACCGCCAAGACGCCAAGGACGCCAAGAAAGGCAAAAGGATTTGAAATGGAACCGAGCAAAGAGCTTGATGAGCTGGCTAACTCAGTAATTGGGGCAGCGATAGAAGTACATAGACACCTTGGGCCGGGCTACCTTGAGAGTGTGTATGAAGAAGCTCTTGGTATCGAGTTAATGGAGCGACACATCCCGTATCGTCTACAGCATCTTATTTCAGTCACCTACAAAGGGAAGAGCGTGGGAGAAGGAAAACTGGACCTGCTTGTGGCAGATAAGCTGGTTGTTGAGTTAAAGGCGGTGGAAGCGCTGTTGCCGGTACACAAGGCGCAGGTGATCTCATATCTCAAGGCGACAAAACTTCATCTTGGCTTGTTAATCAACTTCAATGCATCGGTGCTTCGTGACGGCATTCAGCGAATCATTTATTCGAATTGATCTTCTTGGCGCTCTTGGCGCCTTGGCGGTTCAAAGAGAATTCATATGAGCATTGATCTTAAAGATTACCACGAACAACTCGACGCGCTCGACCCGCGCGTGCGTGGAACGCTCGAGGCGAGTTTCGCCGAGGCGGCGCGCGTGATGTCGCCGCAGGGCCTGCACAACTGGCTGGAAGGCGCCAAGGGGCTGTCGCAACTCGGGCGCGGCAACGAGCTGGTCATCACCTATATTCAGTCGATGCCGGCGGTGGTCAAGCAGGTCGGCGAAGACATTCTAAAAGATTGCATCGTCGGCGCCATGAAGCTCGCCTCGATGGTGAGCGGCGAGGTGATCCAGCTCATGTTCGACACCCTGCCGACCGCCGCCAACCGGCTGGGCGATGCCGAACTGCTGCGTGGTTACCTCGGCCTTATTCACCAGCTGTCGTCGAAGGTGCCGCGCGGGTTACGGCCGATGCTCTCGCACCTCGACGAGCTGTTCGGCAAGCTGACGCTCGGCGGTCTGCGTCGCTGGGCGCTGTGGGGCGCACAGGCGCACCTGCGCGATTTCCCGGCGCAGCTGGCGTATTTCGATCTCAAGAGCGCCGACAGCCAGGCGATGTTGCAGAAGGAACGGCGCGGCACGCTGTTCATCGACAACCAGCGCAAGCTTAATTTCTACCTGCGTGCCTTCTGGGGCCGCGATTTTTTCCTGCGCCCAACCTCGGGTGACTACGAGTCGCGCCAGGGGTACAAGCCGTTTATTGAAACGCGCGTAATCCATTTGCCGGATGCCTTCGATGATTTTGCAGGGCTGTTCGGCAAGGAGCTGTACCGTGCCGCCGCGGCCCACGCCGCCGCGCATCTGGTGTACACGAAGAAACCGCTGTCGATGGAGCAACTCAACCCGGCACAGATGTTCCTGATCGGCCTGTTTGAGGACGCGCGCGTGGAGGGGCTGGCGATTCGCGAGTTTCCGGGCATGAAGCAGATGTGGGCGGCGTTCCATGCCAGGGTGCGCGAGGTGAGCTGCGCGACCGATCCGGTCGTGGGTTTGCTCGAACGCCTGGCCTATGCCTTGCTCGATGCGGGTTATCACGATAACGATGGCCTGATCCAGGAAACGGTGGCGGCATTCCGCGAGGAGTTCGCCCGGCGCCCGGAAGACAATCAGTTGTCCTGGGATTTGGGTGTGACGCTCTACAATCGGCTCGGCGAACGTGGCGCCATTCCGTCGTTGCGCGTGCTGGAGTC
>CAKKQL010000101.1 GCA_919902095.1 Acidiferrobacterales bacterium | reverse complement strand
TCCTACGGCACGCTCGGCTACGCCCTGCGGCTCAAGGTCATGGTCGTGCCGGTGAAAAAATACGTGCATGTCACGCATATCCGCCACACCGATCCCACGGCCTATTTTGCCGAGCTCAAGGCCTGGTGCGACGCGCCGGACGTCGATTTCGTGGACGGCGTGGTGTTCGGACGCAACGAAATGGTCTTGAGCCTCGGCCGCTTCACGGACGCGGCGCCGTACGTGAGCGACTACACCTTTGAGCGGATTTACTATAAATCCCTGCGTGCGCGCACCGAGGATTACCTCACCACCGAGGGCTATATCTGGCGCTGGGACACCGACTGGTTCTGGTGCTCGAAGAACCTGCTGGCCCAGAACCCGCTGATTCGAAGGCTGTACGGCCGCAAGCGGCTGAATTCGCTGACGTACACGAAAATCATGCGCTGGAACAGCCGCTGGCGGCTGATGCAGCGCATGGACAGGCTCCTCGGTATCCATACCGAGTCGGTGATTCAGGACGTCGAAATTCCAGGCGAGCATTGCGAGGAATTCCTCGCGTTCTACCACGACACCATCAAGTTCATGCCGGTCTGGATCTGCCCGACGCGCGCGTACGACAGCAGCGCGCGCTTCGATCTCTACGGTCTGGCACCCGGCAAACTCTACGTGAACTTCGGTTTCTGGGACGTGATCCGCGGACGCGAGGAACTGCCGGCGGGCCATTACAACCGCCTGGTCGAGCGGAAGGTCATGGCGCTCGGCGGCATGAAGTCGCTGTATTCGGATTCGTACTTCACGCCCGAGGAGTTCTGGCACCTCTACAACAAACCGGCCTACGAGGCGCTCAAGCGCAAATACGATCCACGGGGCCGCTTCCGCGACCTGTACGCGAAGTGCGTGCTGCGCGAGTAGCGCGTCTCAGGCGTGGCGGCTGATGCGTCCGTGCCGGCCGCCGGCGAACAGTTGGCAGAACTGCTCGCCGCTCATGTGAATGAGCTCCTCGTGGTCGCCGGCCTCGAAGTACACCTCCGGCTGGTCCATCAGGCTGTCGTCGAGGATGGTATCAATCCCGTAAGCTGCGCCGAACGGCGGAATCGCTCCCAGCTCGCAGTCGCGGAAGAGCGCGCCGACCTCGCCCTCGGTCGCCAGCCCGAGACGGCGATGGAGCGCCTGGTGCAGCACGCCGAGTTCGAGTCGGTGGCTCGCCGGCAACACCGCCAGCAGGTAGCCGTTGTCGTCTTCGAGCAGCACCGCCTTTGCCAGGCGGTCGCCCGGGACATGCGCCGCCTGGGCGGTCTCGCTGCTCGTTGAGGTGTGTGAATGCGGGAGCACGCCGTATTTCACGCCCTCCGTCA
Source organism: Acidiferrobacterales bacterium (assembly GCA_919902095.1). The sequence continues at coordinate 10,652 of CAKKQL010000101.1, read as the reverse complement.
GCATGAAGTTCCGGAGAGAATTCGCGATGGGCATGGCAGTCCTCCTTGCGCGGGAAGGATGGCGCGTACGGATTGGGTTGATTCAAATTAGAACGAAAGGCCGGCGGGTGATTTGACGCAGGTCAAACTTCCGGTGCAAAGCCGCACCGCGGCTGACTGGCAGCACGCTATCGGGGCGGGAAGGCCGGCGATGCGCTCAGGCGCGCGTCGGAGACGGAATTGCGGCAGGGACCTCGGCGGCGGTGCGTTTCTCGGTTGGCGCGGCGAGCGCCGGCATCAGGCTCGCGCCTGACGACAGCTCAAAGCCGCAACCGCAGCGCGTGGCGTCAGCCCGTACCGTCGCTGAACAGTGCGGGCAGTACTGCCAGGATGCCGGTGCCGCGTGGAAGAGATGCTGTGCGAGGAGGGCTTGCGTGGCGCGGAAATCCTCGGTCGGCATCGACGCGAACGCCGGCATATTCGCGGTGTCGCCCGTCGTTGCCGTGTGCCGCCGGGCCTTGCGCGTTTTGGCAACCAGCGCCGCCTTGCCGGCCTCCGTCGCCTTGAGTTGCTGCACGGCGAGGTCCTTTTTCGCGATCTGGACGGCGTAGATCGCGCTCCGCATTTTCTCGATCTGCTCGCGCGTCCATTTGTCCGACCCGTATTCCTCGCGCAGCGCCTTCAGGTCCGCCATCGTCTGCAGCAGGCGTGCTTCGAGATAGGTCTCGTAGAGGCGTTCCTCGGACTCCGTGCGAATGACCTCGGCGGTCTTTGTCAGGTCGGGCTTGTCGAGTTCAAAAGAATGGCCGCACGCACAGTCGGTCGCGTCGAACGGCACCGGCGTCATGCAGCGGCCACAGATTTTGTGGAAAATATTCAGGGACATCTCGCTACCCTCCGATGCCGGCAAAACGGGGCGGACCCCGACGCAGCACCTTAATTGGCTATTTCAGACATGTACATATAGACACCATCCAGCGTCCACGGCCATCCCTCGGGCGATAGCTGGACACCGGCCGCCGACGAATGGCAGCCCCAGCGGTCCCGGGACCGATATTGACCGGTATCAAGGCAGCCCCCGCCGGATTCTGCGGGAATAGGCTCGTCACGCAAGCGCGTGACCTCGAGCCAGCGGAGGAGGTTCCTGGGGCATCAAGTTCACCCCTTTCCCGAGGGGCTGCCGCCGGCACCCTTATCCGGGGTGCCGGCGGCCACAGAACCCCATCCGGGTTCTCGCCCCAGGACCACGCTGGCCGAGTTTCATCTCTGGCGCTGTTCGCGTCTCTCAGCCTATCGCACCCGAGTCGGCACCGGATGCAGGCGGTGTTAAAGTAGCGCCTCCTGGAAATCCGCCCGTGCCGTCATGCCGCCGTCCACCGTAGTTGATCCCTCCCATGCGCAGGTCGCGCAGGTTTTTGATCTTGCTGCGCCGGACTACGACGGCCCGGCGCTGAGATTTTTTCCATTCTGCGCCGACCGCCTGGTGGCGCGCCTCAACCCGGCGGCCGGAGAAAAAATTCTCGACGTCGCCACCGGCACCGGTGCGGTGGCGCTCGCGGCCGCGCAGGCGGTCGGGCCGACGGGACGGGTGATCGGCATCGATCTGGCCGAGGGCATGCTGGCGCAGTTGCAGCGCAAGCTCGACAAGTTCGGTGTCGCGCACGTTGACCTGCATGTCATGGATGCGGCGGCGCTCGAATTCCGCGGCGGTTATTTTCATCACACGTTGTGCTCCTTCGGGTTGTTCTTTGTCCGCGACATGGCGGCGGCGCTCAAGGACTGGGTGCGTGTCACGCGCCCGGGCGGCAAGGTGATGTTCACCGCCTTCGGTCCAGCGGCGTTCGAGCCGATGAAGCGACTGCTGCTCGATCGCTTGCAGCGCGAGGGCGTCGATGCCGGCGCGCCGGTGCAGGCCGCCGGCCGTCTGGCAGAGACCGGAAATTGCCACGCGTTGCTCGCCGCTGCCGGACTTGATGACATAACAGTGGAAACCGCACAGCTCGGTTACCACTTGCGCAATGCCGATGAGTGGTGGGAGATTGTCCGGGGCAGCGGTTTTCGCGGCTTGGTGGAAAAATTGCCGCCGGTGCGGCGCGAGGCGTTCCGTGCGACGCACCTTGCCGAGCTTGCGCCGCTGGTCACGAATAAAGGATTATGGCTCGACGTTGAAGTCATTTTCGCCAGCGGTACCAAGCCCTGATCCCTGCCAGCGCTATATCCGAGAACTCAGCTCAGGAATAACGTCGCCGCGACTTGCCTCATGGCGGCGCAGGTGAATAATAGGGACCGTACCGCGCCGTTTGGCGACCGCCGACATGCCGATGACAACCGCTGCTTCCATAAAGGGTGACGCGCACCACCGGGTTTGCGCACGCTGCCATATCGCCGACCTGTGCCGGCCGGTGAAACTCGAACGTGAAGCATGCGAGGCGCTCGACCGGCTTATCCGGCGGCGGCGCACGCTCCGCCGCGGCGAGTATCTGTTCCGTACCGGCGATCCGTATCATGCCGTGAGTGTGCTCTGCTCGGGCTCGGCGAAAACCTGCGCGGTGAATCACGACAGTTCCGTGCAGGTGTTGAGCTTCCATTTTCCCGGCGAACTCATCGGTCTGTGCGGACTCGGCGCGCAGCAGCATCTGTGCGACGCCATCGCGCTCGAAACCGCCAATGTCTGCGACATTCCGCTTGGGCGTCTCATGGAAGTCGCCGAGCAATCGCCCGCCGTGCGACGCATGGTGTACCGCTTCCTCGGCGAGGCATTGCAACACCAGCATCAGATCATGCAACCGCTGGTTGGAAAAACGGCGGCCACCGAACGCCTTGCCGCCTACCTGTTGAGCCTCGTGCACCGCCATGAAAGTCGTGGCCTGCCGGCGCGCGAGCTTTATCTCAGCATGTCGCGCCACGACATCGGCAATTATCTCGGCCTCGCCAAGGAGACCGTGAGCCGGCTGTTTAGCCGTTTCGAGTTGGACGGCCTTATCAGTTTGCGTGCGCGGCATCTGCGGGTGAACGACCTCCCCGGTCTTGCGACGCGCGCCGGCCAACCCCGCGCGCATTCCTGAAATCCCCTGTCCGGCGGTTTACCGCTGCCGAAAAGTGACATCCGTCATCTGATTCGGCGCGCCGCTGTGACGGTCGTCACTGTTCCGTCAGGTGCCCTTTGGTAATATCCCACACAGTTCGCGGGGCTGTATTAAAAAAATATCATCAGCCTGCCCCGCGGCAGGGGAGAGACAATGGAGGCGCACGCCGCTTCTTCCGCAGAATCTGCCGCCGCACGTATTGTGCTGCAGCCCAACCGTTCGTTGTCGCGACGGCACGCCTGCCGGTTTTTTACCGCTCTGGTACTCACGGATCTCGTGCTCGCCGCGGCAAGTCTGTACTCCGGCGCTTGGCCGGTGTTGCCGTTTCTCCTGCTGCAGTTGATCGGTATCGCCGCCTTGTTGTGGTGTCTGCGCCGGCGCGCGCACGATCATGAGGTCATCACGCTTAACGATCGTTATCTGCGCGTCGAGCGACGCCAAGGCCGGCACTCCACGGCGCACGAGTTCCAACGTTACTGGGTGTGCGTGGCGTTGCGGCCGGTGCGCCACGGCTGGCATCCCTCGCGGCTTTTTATCCGCTCTCATGGACGCGAAGTCGAGATCGGCGCGGAATTGCTCGAAGAGCAACGCCTGGCGCTGGCGAAAAATCTGAAACAAACGGTCGGTCCCGGTGACCGGCCGATGGAAACGGCGACCCATCCGGTCCGCATGTTCGACAATTCCCGATTCAAACCACTCTGAGGAGAAATATAATGGCTCACGCGGCGACACACCATGCCGAACATCCGACGGGGCTTTCCCGTTGGCTGTTCACCACCAACCACAAGGACATCGGCACGCTGTACCTGTGGTTCGCGTTCAGCATGTTCTTCGTCGGCGGCGCGATGTCCCTCATCATCCGCTCCGAGTTGTGGCAACCCGGCCTGCAGATTGTCAATCCGCACTTTTTCAACCAGATGACGACGGTGCACGCGCTCGTCATGGTATTCGGCGCCGTGATGCCGGCGTTCACCGGGCTGGCCAACTGGATGATTCCGATGATGGTCGGCGCGCCGGACATGGCGCTGCCGCGTCTGAACAACTGGTCGTTCTGGCTGTTGCCGCCGGCGGCCACGCTGCTTGTCATCTCGCTGTTCGTGCCGGGCGGTGGACCGGATGCCGGCTGGACACTTTATCCGCCGCTCTCGACCCAGACCGGCATGGGCATGGACTTCACCATCCTGTCGGTGCACATGCTCGGCATGTCGTCGGTTCTCGGTTCGATCAACATCATTGCCACGATCTTTAACATGCGCGCGCCGGGCATGACGCTCATGAAGATGCCGCTGTTCGTGTGGACCTGGCTGGTGACGGCGTTCCTGCTGCTGGCGGCGATTCCGGTGCTGGCGGGCGCGGTGACCATGCTGCTGACCGACCGCCACTTCGGCACGCACTTCTTCGATGCTGGCGGCGGCGGCGACCCGGTGCTGTGGCAGCACGTCTTCTGGTTCTTCGGCCATCCGGAGGTGTACATCCTGGTGCTGCCGGCGTTCGGCGTGATTTCCCAGATCATCCCGACGTTCGCGCGCAAGCCGCTGTTCGGTTATGTGTCCATGGTGTACGCGACCTGCACGATCGCGTTCCTGTCGTTCATCGTCTGGGCGCACCACATGTACACCGTCGGCATGCCGATGACGGGCGAGTTGTTCTTCATGTACGCCACCATGCTGATCGCCGTGCCCACGGGCGTGAAGGTGTTCAACTGGGTCTCGACCATGTGGCGCGGCTCGATGACCTTCGAGACGCCGATGCTGTTCGCCATCGGTACGGTGTTCACCTTTACCATGGGTGGTCTGACGGGCCTGATGCTGTCCATCACCCCGGCCGACTTCCAGTACCACGACACCTACTTCGTGGTGGCGCATTTCCACTACACCATCTTCGGCGGCTCGGTGCTGGCGTTGATGGCGGCGGTCTATTACTGGCTGCCGAAATGGACCGGCCACATGTACAACGAAACGCTCGGCAAGTGGCACTTCTGGCTCACGGTGATTTCGTTCAACCTGACCTTCTTCCCGCAGCACTTCCTCGGGCTCGCCGGCATGCCGCGGCGCATCCCCGACTACGCGCTACAGTTCACCGACTTCAACCAGTGGTCCACGGTCGGCGCCTTCATCCTCGGTGTCTCGCAGCTGCTGTGGCTGTACGTGGTGGTGAAAACCGTCAAGGGCGGCGAAAAGGCAACCGACAAGGTGTGGGAAGGCGCCGAGGGCCTGGAGTGGACGCTGCCGTCGCCGCCGCCGTACCACAGTTTCCCGACGCCGCCGAAGGTCAGCTAGAAACCGTTTAAAGCAGTTTCCGGTAACGCCGCAGGTTGGTTCTCAGCCTGCGGCGTGGCTGTTGCCACGGCTGTGACCAGGGCAGGTCCGGCGCCATCAGCGCGCGGCAGAGCTTCAGCATTCCGTCGACATCTCCCAGATGCACGTACTCCGGCGCCGGCGCGCCGGTTTCGTCATGCTGATTGTGGTAGTTGCCGAGCGGCACCGAGATGCCGATGGCGGGAAAACCCCAGGCGGTTGCCGCCGTCGCTTCGCAGGTGCCGCCGTCCATCATCCGGCGCTGGTGGCGCCGGGGCAGGACGTTTTGCGCAACTTCGGTAAGGACCTGCAAGGCGCCGGGATCGAACACCGTGCGCCGGTCGCCGAGGCGCACCACCGGCCCCTGGCCGATGCGCGCGCCCGGCAACGCGCGCGAGGTTTCGAGGCTCACGCAGACAACGGGCCGGCGCGCGTGGCCGAGCCAGCCGAGCTCGAAATGCCCGATGGCGCCGACGAAGCCGACTTCCTCGGCGCGGGTGAGCAAGCCAAGGAACGGCGTATGTCGGCGTGCCGTATGCAGCTTGATGGCCGTATGCACGACGGCGAATACGCCCACGAGATCGTCCGCCGCCTGGGTGTGGATTCGTTGCCCCGCGCGCCAGACGGGTGCGCGAAACCGGAAGCCGCCATACAGAACGTTGGCCGCCGGCCGGGTTCTCCAGAAAGCCTTTGGCAGCAGCACCTCGGCGCGGTGGATGGCATGCCGCGATGCGCCGAGGCGGATATTGGCGAGTCGCCCCTCCGCAACGTAGCCGCTCGTATCCGCCAGCCATACCGGCGCGCCGGCGAGGTGTTTCACCGGCGAGCCGCCGTGCCACTCCACCTCAAGCCGTCGTTCCGACAGCCAGCGCAGCCCATGGAAGCCGGGGTGATCCATGTGGGCGATGAAGACGCGCAGCGGTTCGGCGCTGCGGACGTGGACCAGCCGGCGGTATTCCGCGCGCGAGGACGCGCCCACCACGATATTGCCAACCGGATCGCGAAAGTGTGGCACCTCGGCGCGGGAAAGCGCCTGTGTGACGGCGGTAATGACGGTGCTTTCACGAAACGGTGCCGTCGGGCAGGAAAGCAGTTGCGAAAGCCAGCGCAGGTCGCGGCGATTCATGGGCGGCGACTATAGCGGGGGAGATTGATGCACATCAAGGCGCCGAAATGGTGCAGATGCTGCACTAAACCTTGCCAGGCAGTCTGGCGTAGACGAATGGAGGGACGACCATGACCTTGCTGACGGCAGTTATTGTGGTGGCCTTGCTGGCGACAACCGGTGCGCTGGTAGGCGGCATCGCCTCCATGGTGCATGGAGGCGAGTACGACCAGCGCCACAGTCATCAGTTCATGTTTACCCGCGTCGGGCTGCAGGGCCTGACGCTGGTGCTGCTGCTGATCGCGCTATACGTGGCTGCGCGCTGACGCGCGGCGCCCGTCGCGGGTGTGACGCGCTTTGTTTCCGGCGCCCCGCCGGATAGAATGCGCGCGTTTTCATTTTGCCACCTACCTGCATGCTGCTCCCGCTGATTTTCGACGTCACCGAGCACGACTTCACCCACAAGGTGCTCGAGGCTTCCCGCGACAAACCCGTGATAGTGGATTTCTGGGCCGACTGGTGCCCGCCGTGCCGCGCGCTGACGCCGGTGCTCGAACGGGTGGTGCGCATGCGCCACGATATCCGGCTTGCCAAGGTCGAGGCGGACGACAATTCCGTCGGGAGCGGAATTGGGCGCGCTTTAGCGCGCCCGTAGGGCGAGCCACAGGGAGGTGGCGAGTCAGAACATGCGCCTCGCCGGGCGCAGCGCCCAGTGCCCGAGGCGAACGCTCTTTCGGCAATGGGCGCAGGCCGCCGGAATGAGCGACATTGCTTTGGGCGCAATGCCGCCGTCTCCGAAAGAGCTATCGTCACGGGAGCCGGCGGCTACCAGTTGCGCGGCTTCCCGACGGTGATCCTGTTCCGGAGCGGTGAGGAAGTCGCGCGCTTCAGCGGCGCGCGCACGGCGCAGCAGGTGCAGGAGTTTCTAAGCCAACATTTGAATGCGGAATTCGGAATGCGGAGTGCGGAACCGGTATGAGAAATTATTCCGCACTCCGCATTCCGAATTCCGCATTTACTCGACCTTGATCCATACGCTGTGCCGTTCGCTGCTACCGGCTGTAGCGCTTTCCGCGATGGCGCGCCGAACCTCCTCGCCGACGCCTTGTATCCCGCCCAAGTCAACCCACTCTCCAAGCCGTACATTGACTGTCGTGCGCAGCGCCTGAAAATTCGCCAGTCCGGTGGCCGGGTCGGCGAGCGCTGACAAGCGCGGCGTGATCTCAAGTTGTACACGCTCGCCCTGCGTGCGTGGCGCCACCTCGAAGCCGGTGACGACGTTCTGGTATTCCACGCCCTGGGCGAGAGTGACCTGCCGGCCGGCGAGCGAAACTATGCGCTGCACGTGCGGTACCGACTGGCCGACGTGGATGAAGGCCCGCTGGCCGTCCTGCACGCGCAGTACCTGCGTGCGGGCGTCGCTGGCAGTGGCGCGCTGTTCGCGCGCCTGATATCGCAGGCGTCCATCGGCACCTTGCTGTTCAATCACGATTCCGCGGTCGTCCGGCGGTGTGCGCTGCGGCAGGCGGACGCGCGCGTCGTGCCCGATATTCGCCTCGCCGCTCAATTCCTGCGATGTTTCGCGCCGGCTGGCGTCGTCGCCCTGACGCACGGTGAGCGTCAGGTTGCGGCGGGCAACGTCCAGCTGCGCGAGTACGCGCTCGATCTCGCGCAGATTTTTCTCCGCGGTGCGCACGAGCAGGCGGTAGTCGGTGCCGCTCACGGCATCGTTCGGGCCGAGGAGCGGGCGGATGACCGGAATGATTTCCTGCGCGCTGCGGTGCTTGAGCGTAATGACGTGAATCTCCTCGGCGCCGAGTGCCGCCGGCAGGAGCAGGCATGGGAGCAGCAGCCGGAGGAGGCGTGGAAGGCGCCGCACTACAGGCCGAGGACGTGAATCGTCGGGATCGGGTGGCTGCGTTCCCACATCTCGCCAAACCGCAGCGCGAGCTGCGCCGCCATGCGCCGGTCCGCGTTCGAGGCGACACATTCCGGTCGCGCCAGATCGAGCTGATGCACGTAGGCCTGGTGGTCGGCGACCATGAACATTTCATTGAGCCCGAGATGCGGCTCATCCACCCGGCGCATCTTTACGAAATCGCTCAGGCGCCGGCACAGGCCTACGAGGCGGTCATTGTCGTGCACCGCCTGGCCCGCGTCCTCGACCAGCACATGGATGAAATTGTGATGGTCGCGGGCGACGAAATGGGTGAAGCGGTCGGTGATTGCGGTGGTATTGAATATCTGTGGATCGAGCCGAGGCGCGAAAATCACCATTTCATGGTGCGCCAGCGCGGCCAGTGCCGCGACCTGCTCGCCGACCGCGCCGCGGCTTCTGAGCACCTGGTGCGGCGGCCGCGGAGTGGCGCCTGCGGGTTCGGATGTGTCGGTCATGGGCGGACACCGGAAGTAACAACTTAAACTATAGCCGTTCCCGTCGCCGCCGGCGGGCGGTCAAGGCCGTGTCTGCGTCCGGATAGTTCCGGCCTGCTGCGCGGCATTGCCGGTATAGGTTGCGGGCGTGAGCGTGAGCAGGCGCTTTTTGGCCTCCGCCGGGATGCCGAGGCCGTTGATGAAGGCGTGCAGCGTTTCGCGCGTGAGGCCCTGTTTGCCGCGGGTGAGCGCCTTGAGTTTTTCGTACGGCTCCGGCACGCCGTAGCGGCGCATGACGGTCTGCACGGCTTCCGCGAGCACTTCCCAGTTGTTGTCGAGGTCCTGCGCCAGGCGCGTTGCATCCACCTCGAGTTTGCCGATGCCCCGCTGGCAGGAACTGTACGCGAGCAGGGCGTAGCCGAGGCACACGCCCATATTGCGCAGCACGGTCGAATCGGTGAGGTCGCGCTGGAAGCGCGAAATCGGCAGTTTGGCGGCAAGGTGCCCGGCAAGCGCATTGGCCAGCCCGAGATTGCCCTCGGCGTTTTCGAAGTCGATGGGATTGACCTTGTGCGGCATGGTCGAGGACCCGACCTCGCCGGCCTTCACCTTCTGGCGGAAGTAGCCGAGCGAGATGTAGCCCCAGGTGTCGCGGCAGAAGTCGATGAGCACGGTGTTGAAGCGCGACTGCGCCTGCATGAGCGCGGCGATGTAGTCGTGCGGCTCGATCTGGGTGGTGCAGGCGTTCCAGCTCAGGCCCAGATTTTTTACAAAGCCTTCAGCCACCGCCGGCCAGTCAATCTCGGGGTAGGCCGCGAGGTGGGCGTTGTAGTTGCCGACGGCGCCGTTGATCTTGCCGAGAATGGCGCTGTTGGCCAGGTGCGTGCGCTCGCGTTTCAGGCGCGAGGCGACGTTGGCCATTTCCTTGCCGAGCGTGGTCGGCGTGGCCGGCTGGCCGTGGGTGCGCGCCAGCATCGGCTGGTTGGCGTGGTCGACCGCCAGCGTCTCGATGGCGGCGATGAGCTTATCCATGGCCGGCAGCAACACCGCCGTGCGCGCCTCTTTTAACATCAGCGCGTAGGCCAGATTGTTGATGTCTTCCGAGGTGCAGGCGAAGTGAATAAACTCAGCGGCTTTTTCGAGTTCGCGATTGCCGCGCACCTTTTCTTTCAGGAAATACTCAATCGCCTTGACGTCGTGATTCGTGGTCGCCTCGATATCTTTCACGCGCTGGGCGTGGTCCACGGAGAAGTGCGCGGTGAGTTCGTGCAACTGTTTCACCGCGGCCGGCGCAAACGGCGTGATCTCGTCAATGGCCGGGTGATCGGCCAACGTCTGAAGCCAACGGACCTCGACCAGCACGCGCAGGCGGATAAGGCCGTATTCGCTGAACCACGGACGCAGCGCGCGCGTTGCGTTGGCGTAGCGGCCGTCGAGCGGTGAGACCGCGGTGAGCGGACTGAGCTCGAGTTTTTGTTCGAGGATGACGTGCGGCGGGGAGGCGGGTTTGTTCATGTCGGCGCGCGGTCCACGGCGTTATTCTAGTAAGAAATTGCCGTCCTGGGGAGGCATTTTATGCGCGTGCGACCAGCGAATCCGGCGGGGAGGCGTCCACCGCGGCCAAGGCGCGCTGGATGACACCGCCGCCGAGGCATTCCTCGCCCTGGTAGAACACCACCGACTGGCCCGGCGTGACCGCGCGTTGCGGCTGGCCGAAGCCGACGGCCAGCTGATCCCCGCCGGCTTCCAGCACGCAGTCCTGATCCGGCTGGCGGTAACGGGTCTTGGCGGTGCAGCGCAGCGGCAACGCCG
>CAKKQL010000100.1 GCA_919902095.1 Acidiferrobacterales bacterium | reverse complement strand
GATGCCAGCAGCGTGAGCGTGTTAATGCCATGCCAGAGTCCGTAGAAATAGTTGGGACTGTAATAATGCGGCGAAAAGAAGTAATAAGTGAAAGCAGTAAGCGGGATACGGCGCATGCCGGCCACGCCAGTTTGAAGATACGCGTCCAGACTTGCTGTCGAATAAATTGAAAGCAGCCAGGCGTTGTCATCCCAGATTGGATCGTGAATGAGCCACACTCGGCCGTAGCTGAGGATGGCCACGGATATGATGCCGAGCAGGGGTAATATTTTATGCGTCTGCGGAGCAGGCGAGCCGACGGGCAGGGGCGTGGGCATTATCTGGGTGAACCATTATCCGGATGTGGTCAGGCGCACGTTTGCCAGCTTTATTGTTCGCGCGTTGGACACAAGATGGCACATGGTATCCCTGTCCCCGGCGGTCATCAAACCACCGGCAGCGGAGCGGGAGAGACGCACTGCCGGCAGACGGTGCGCTTTCGGACCGGATTATGGATGTGGTGCGGGCGCGGTGGGCGCGCTTCCGCTGCTTGCCGCCTTGTGCCTTGATAGCAGCATATTTGCGGTGTTCAGGAACAGCTTTTTGGCCAGCATCAGGGGATCAAATAGCGTGATCATGTACGGGACGTTCAGGGGGTCCCGCAGGCACATGAGCAGATAGGTTTTCAGGATGAATCTCGGAAAATTGAAATCCTTGAGTTCGGGTGGCGTGTAGGCCCTGCTGCCGTCGGAGTAGTTGGTCGGCAGCAGGCCGTCCGGGATTTCCCCGTGCGCTACAAGATCGTCGTACACGGGCGTGCCCGGGAGCGGCTGGAAATTGTTCATGAAGACGAAGTTGAATCTGCATTCCTGGATCAACGCCGCGGTTTTTTCCAAGTCCTCCTTCCTCTCGCCGGGATACCCGAGGATGAAGAAAGCCTGGACCTTGAGCCCCGCTTCCCGGATTTCATGCACGACCCGCGGTACGATCTCGATCTTGAGGTCTTTTTGCATGATTTTTAAGGTGTGTTCCGAGCCGCTCTCGGGCGCAACGATGAGCGTGCGCCAGCCGGCCTGTTTCATGAGTTTCCAGAGCTCGGGGTCGCCTTTCGACATGCGTATGCCATTGGGCGTGCCGAAGCCGAGATCCTTGAGCTGGAGACCAATCACGGCCTGGCAGAACGCCTTGGCATAGCGTTTGTCGTATGTAAAATTGTCGTCAATGATGTTTATCCAGCGAACGCCATTTTCGTGATACAGGTATCGGATCCAGTCCAGCATGTAGGGAATGCCGTGCTTGCGGACCGGTTTACCGTTCAGTTCGGGGGCGGCGCAGAAGGTGCAGCGGTAGGGGCAACCCCGCGTCACCCAGACGGGCGCATTGTGCTTGACGGGCGTATTCCAGCGGTAACCGATCTGGTAATAGCCTTGCAGGTTCATCGCGTCATAGTCGGGAATGCGGATGACATCCAGATCGTCCCGGCGCTCCATCTCGTTCCGGACGAGCTCGCCGGACGCCCCGCGATAGACGAGGCCGCGCACGAGGGCCCAATCCGGATCAGGACGCCGCAGTTGATCGAGAAACACGGGAAACGAGAGCTCGGATTCGCCGCGGAAAATGAAATCGAATTCCTTGTGCGACATGACTTTGTCGGCATAGCTTGCGATGTGCGATCCGCCCGCGACCGTGATCACGTCGGGGTTGAGGCTTTTCGACAGCTGCACGATCCGGAGCCCTTCACGGAACGTGGGCGACCAGCAGGAGACACCCACGACGTGCGGGTCGAAGTTTCGCAGTTCGTCGGCGAACTCCTGTGAATCAGCGCCGATGTTCCGCAGGGAGTTGTCGAAGATGCGGACGTCGTAATTCTCGTTGCTGAGATTGCTTTTGAGATACCCCAGCGCCAGTGGCATGACGTATTTGGGGTCAAAGCCTTTCGGCCAGATCAACGCGACTCTCATTTTGGTCATCAGCGGACGGCCTCGACGGTCGATTTGGAATGACAGCTTTGCTTTTTATATTACGTTACTGGTGCAGCCTATAATAGCCGCATTTTTCAGGGGGCTATAACATTTACAGCGCTGCGCGCGGCTTGGCCGGAATCGCGAACCAGATGCAGCAATTATTATGTTATAGATCAAGACCGCGATACCGGGTCCGGCCGATCTGCATGCCTCATTGAGGGGCGGTGAACCCGGCCCGTCCGCGGAAGGACAAGATATTTAATGAAGGCTGTCATCCTCAGGGCGAATCAGGTGCTCGAGTATGTCGAGGTACCCATACCGGTGCTCGCCGCCGATGAGTGTCGCGTCGCCGTCAGGGCCGCCGGTGTGTGTTCCTCGGATGTGCCTCGGGCCTTCGACAGTGGCGCCTATTTCTATCCGCTGATCATGGGTCACGAGCTCGCCGGCGAAGTGGTTGCCTGCGGCAAGACGGCTTCCTCCCGCTTCCGTGCCGGTGATCGCGTTGTGGTGTTTCCGTTGATTCCCTGCGGCAAATGTGCGGCGTGCGCCAGCCGGAATTATGCACGCTGCGTATCCTACGATTATTACGGTTCCCGTCGTCATGGCGGATTTGCCGAGTACCTCAACGTTCGCGACTGGAACCTCCTCCGATTGCCTGACGGCCTGAGTTTCGAGGACGCGGCGCTCGTCGAGCCGGTCGCTGTCGTGGTGCACGCGCTCGACAAGGCGGGCCTCCTGCGGCAAGACAGCGTGCACCAGCGTCGCGACATCGCCATTCTGGGCGCGGGCTTTTTGGGACTGAATGCCGTACAGATCCTGCGGATGCTCTGTCCGCAGGTCTCGGTCACTCTTATCGACCGCAATGATTACAAGCTGCAGGTCGGCGCACGCGCGGGCGCCGCTGTCGAGCATCTGGCTGACGAGCAGGCCTGGGGGGCATACATCGAGGCCAACCGTGGAAGGTTTCCGGTGATCCTGGAGGCTTCCGGCGTTCCTCATACTTTTCGCATGTCCCTTGAGTTGGCCGAGCCGGGCGGCACGGTGGTCTGGATGGGTAACATCTCCGACAGCCTTGAGTTGCCTCAGAAGCTGGTCAGCTCGGTGCTGCGCAAGGAGCTCCACATCCTGGGTACCTGGAATTCCACATATCAAGGCGACGGCCCCAGTGACTGGCTGACGACACTCGAGTTGATGCGTCGGGGTCTGCGCCCGTCAGCACTGGTGAGCCATCAGATCGGTTTGGAGGGGGTGGCCGAAACGATGGGAAAGTTATATGCACACAAGCGCCGCCGGGAACGTCACGATATTCTCAAGGTTCTGGTGAAGCCCGATATCGGCGCCAGCGGCGAGCCGGTGAAGGCGGACGAATGACCTCGTTCTCGCTGGTCATTCCCTGCTATAACGAGGAAAAAAACCTGCCGCATCTCGTCGCGCGATGCGCCCAAGTGATCCAGCGCGGCGACGTGGAGGTGATCTTTGTTAACAACGGTTCCAGGGATCGCACCGCCGCCATTCTGCCGAAGCTGATTGCCCCCCACGCCTTCGCCAAACTGGTCCAGGTGGACGTCAATCAGGGATACGGATTCGGCATCCTCTCCGGTCTGCGCGCCGCGCAGGGCGATATCCTGGGCTGGACCCATGCGGACATGCAAACAGACCCGGGCGATGCCATCCGTGGCCTTGAGCTGTTTCTGTCCGGGCCGGCGCCTGAACGTATCTTTGTCAAAGGCAAGCGCTACGGGCGACCCCCGCACGATCTTGTTTTTACCTGGGGGATGGCACTTTTTGAAAGTGCGGTGCTTGGCGAGAGGTTATGGGACATTAATGCGCAGCCGACCATGTTTCATCGCCGCTTTTACGAGAGTTGGATAAGTCCGCCGCATGATTTTTCTCTGGATCTCTATGCCTATTATCGGGCGGTGCGCGCGGGTCTGACGATAAGGCGCATCCCGGTGCGCTTCGGGCGTCGGTATTCCGGAATCGGACACAACGATTTTCTCGCCGCAAAACTTCGCCTCAGCCTGCGTACCATTGGCTATTCGATGAAGCTCAGGCAGCGCGCGCGTTCCGAGAAAGGCTGAGAGCGGCAGACATACCTCTCCGATGCTGAAGATTGCACATAGAATCAATGACCCGGCGCGCCTGGCCGCTGTGCCCAGGGAGTGTGGCATTGAGATTGACCTGCATGGCTATCGGGACCGGGTCGTCGTTCATCACGATCCCTTCGTTGACGCTGTCGACCTGGAGACTTGGCTGGATGCCTATAATCACGCCTGCGTCATTCTGAACGTCAAGGAGGAAGGGATCGAGGCCAGAGTTCGGGATATTGTGCTGCGCCGCGGGATTGTGGATTTCTTTTTTTTGGACCTTTCCTTTCCGGCCATGATGAAAATGATAGCATCGGGTGAAAGGCGGGTGGCGCTGCGTGTTTCGGAATACGAGTCTCCCGCGGGCTACCTTGCGCTCCGGGGAAGGGCGGATTGGCTGTGGATTGATACCTTCCATGGCTTGCCTGACCTGCGCGCCCAGCATGACGCGCTTCGGGATGCCGGCTTCCGGCTGTGCCTTGTATCGCCTGAATTGCATGGCCGCGGCATCGGTGAAATCGCCGGGATGAAGTCATCCCTCCGGCAGCAGGGCATCGTCATGGATGCCGTCTGCACCAAGCACCCCGAGTTATGGTGAGCGCGAAGCCGAATTGAAGAAATATCGATCCGTCCCGCGGGGACCGCAGACCATGCCAATCACAGAACTGGAAAATGACGCCGGCATCACGCCCTCCGGTGCGGGCGTCGAAAGACCGGCACGAAACTATTTTGTAACGCTGGCCACCGGCGTTCTTGTTTTATGGTCTGCCGTTGTCTTTTCGGGCTGGTCAGCGGCCCAATGGTTTTTCGGCGCGGCGCCGGAGTTCGGAATATCGTCGGAACCGTATTACGTTTTCAGCGATTATGCCAGCTGGCTACCGCTGGCGGCGGAAGTGGCGCGCGGCAACCTGTTTCCCGTGGAGGCCTCTCTTGGCACCGGGGCATCGGGGCTGGGTTTTTATCCCTATCTGTCCATCTGGGCTTACGGACTGCTTATCCGCATTTTCGGCCTGCTCGGCGCCGGTGTTGTCGCCCAGGTATTCTTCCCGACGCTCGCATTTCTGATATTGATGCAGATCTACCGGCAATACCTTCCGCTCCGGTGGGCCGCGGCCCTGACGGCCTTGGGGCTGGTGTCGTTCACGTCCATGCCCTTGCGGGAATTCCTGGCCGGGGTGATTAGCGGGAATGGCTGGATTGAGCAGGGAGCCTTGCAGCTGCCGGACATCGCGGACTTCCCCATGCCGGCGTTCTCGCTTGTGATGTTTTTGTTGGCGTTCTATTTCACGATTCAAAAGGCGCAGCCGACGCCGGCGCGACTGGCGTCGCTGACGTTGTTATGGAGCGTACAGATCTATGTCCACCCCTTGAACGCCCTCGTCGGGCTGCCGCTCTGGTTCACGGTGTTTCCGCTCCGGTTATGGCGCCGCCGGCGGCAGCGGGGCCTGCGGAGCGTTTTCAGGACGACGGCGCTGCAGGCACTGTTCGCCGTTGTGGTTTGTCTGCCGGCTTTTTTCGGCTACGCCAAGTTGGCGGTGGCTACTCCCGATTCGCTCGAATTTCTCGGGTTTCACGAGCAGTATCCGGAGAACCTGTTCGGCCCATTTTATTATTTCGCTTATTTTCTCGTCCCGCTTGTTTTGCTCGGCGTGATCTACCTCGTCAAGCGGGTGGATCCGTACGAACTGCTGATGAAGTTCTGGCCGATATTCCTGGTGATGGTTATCGAATTCGGACTGGTTACGGTAAAGATGCTGACAGGAAAGGGCGTTCCACCCGAGTTGCTTCACTCGCGGCTGAGCCTGTTTTTCCTGCACATGTACTACTACGTTCCGGTGCTGTATTACCTTAACCAGTCAACATATGTTCGTTACACCACCGGCATGGAAAGCACCTCCATTTCCTCGCGCATCCTGCGGTCGCTGGTATGGTTCTTCCGCGATGCCAGCAAGGTTTACATCCCCGCGTTGTTCGTCCTGCTTTCGTTCTATGCCCTGGCCTCGGCCATCCGCGGGTTTGAATATGCGCGCGACGTGAAGGCACCGCACATCGCCGAGGCGAACGCCGGCCTCGCTGCCTTGACCGAGGGCGCGGAGCCAGGGGACGTGCTGGTGGCGGATTCGGCGACCGTCAACCTCATGGTTCCCTTGGCGGGTCGCTTTGGCACGCTCTGGGTGAACCGGTTCGCGAACCGCGTGACTGACGGGGAAGTGCTCGAACGCCTTGCCTTATGGGCGCGATTGGCGGGCTGGACGGAAGACAGGTTCGTCGCATTCATGCTGCCCGGCGCGCCGCTATCGATCGGCGCCTGGGGCGTTGTGGATCTGCACTCACCGGAGGGCGCCAAGGGGGTCGGGTACTGGCTTGCCAGACATCGGACCGTGCTCGCCGGTCGGGACGGCGCGGCCTCGTATGAGGTTTCGGTGCGCAGGGTTTTCCGGGAAACGGACGTGGCGCAGGCGGTTGTCCGATTCGGTGTACGCCGTGTGCTCAGCCAGACCCCGCTGCCGGGCGGGGTTGAGATTTCACAAGCGCGCCGTACACAATGGGGCACCCTTTACGTGATCAGGAACTGAGCGCACCTATGTCGCTCCCCTCCCACATGAAAGCAGCGGTCTGGTACGGGCCGAACGACGTGCGGGTTGAAACGCGGCCCGTGCCGGCGGTGATCCCCGGTTCCGTTCTGGTGGAGGTCATGGCATGCGCCGTCTGCGGTTCCGATCTCAGGATTTTTCGTGAAGGCAACCCCCGTATTACCGTGCCTCGCATCATCGGCCACGAAATTGCCGGCGTGGTTGCGGAGGTCGGGTCGGGCGTGACCCGATTCAAGACCGGTGATCGGGTTTCCATCGGCGCCGATATTCCGTGCGGGAAGTGCGTGCACTGCCTGTCCGGCCGCGCGAACTGTTGCGACACCAATCTGGCAATCGGCTATCAGTTTGACGGCGGTTATGCAGATTATGTGCGTCTGGATCCGATCGTCGTTGAGTTGGGACCCGTCCATCTATTTTCGCAGGACGTCACGTACGATGCCGCCGCCCTGGCCGAGCCCCTGGCCTGCTGTCTCAACGGCTATGAACGCGCGCTGTTCCGGCCCGGCAACACGGTGGCAATTTTCGGAGCGGGGCCAATCGGTCTGATGCTGGCCATGCTCGGCCAGTACAGCGGGGCCGGGGGCGTGATCGTGGTCGAGCCCTCCACCTACCGGCGCCGCAAGGCGGAGGAAGCCGGTGCATCGCTCGTCATCGATCCGCGGTCGGAAGACCCGGTGGCGCGGATACTGGAGTTCACCCACGGTAACGGGGCGGACACTATTTTCACCGCCTGCCCGGTCGCGGAAACGCACGAGCAGGCGGTGCAGGTCGTCGCCAAGAGGGGCGTCATCAACTTTTTCGGCGGTTTGCCCAAGGCGGCGCCACCCATCCGGATATTGTCGAATCTGATCCATTATCGTGAGGCATATATCACCGGATCGCATGGCTCCACGCCGGCACAGCACCAGCAGGCGCTCGAGATCATCTCCAGCGGCCAGATCGACGCCGCGCGCATGATATCGCATGGCATTGATCTGGCGGATGTGGTCAAGGGGTTCAATCTCGCTGGCTCCGGTGAAACCATGAAAGTCGTCGTGCACCCCAACAAGAGAACCTGACCGCGGTACCCATGCCGATGGACAGCAAACGAAAAGTGGAAATCTCGGCCTCGGTCATGTGCATCGACTGGCTCAATGCCGGCGTGCAGTTACGGGTACTCGAAGAGCAGCGGATCGATTACCTTCACTGGGATATCATCGACGGCCGGTTCGCCCCGGACTTTACGATGGGCACCAGCATAATCAACCATTTCCGCGCGCACACACGCCTGCCGTCGGATTACCATCTGATGGTCGAAGAGCCGTCGAGGATGTTCGACTCCCTGCAAATTTCGCCCGGCGATTATGTGACCATTCATCAGGAGTGCTGCCGCAATCTTCACCGTGACCTCGTGAGACTGCGGCGCATGGGCGCCCGCGTGGGTGTCGCGATCTGTCCCGGCACGTCTCTGTCAGTGCTCGACTACGTGATCGAGGAGGTGGATCGGGTTCTGGTCATGACCGTCAACCCGGGGTATATGGGACAGAAATTGGTCCCCCAGACGCTCCGCAAGGTGGAACAGTTGCGGAAAACCATGGGCGACCTCGGTCTCGACTGCAAGATCGCCGTGGATGGAAACGTGAACTACGAAAATGTGCCCAACATGGTATCCGCCGGCGCGGATGTCCTGGTCGGCGGCTCGTCCGGGTTGTTTCGACACGACATGCCGCTCGAGAATGCCATCGCCCGCCTGCGCGAGCTTGTTGTAGAAGGCCTGAAAATAGGACGATGAGCGTGTTCAGGCTGGGAATCAACACCGGATTTGCCGTAAACCGCTACGCCGAGCCCGAGGAATGGGGGCGTATAGTCGGCGAAGAGCTGCGGCTTAAAAACGTCCAGTTCACGGCCGATATGTTGAATCCCGGTTTGCCGGCCGCCATTCTTCGCAGCCAGATTCGACGGATCAATGCCTGCGGCGAACGCTACGGATTTCGCGTCACCAGCACGTTCACCGGCGCGTTCACCCGGGTCAACCACCTGGCGCATCCGGACCCCGACGTGCGCGCATACTGGATCGATTGGTTCAAGCGCTTCGTGGATATCTCCGTTGATCTCGGCGCCCGCAGTATGGGCAGTCATTTCGGCATTTTCACCCACAAGGACAACCGCGAACCCTCGGCCCGCGAATCGCGCCGCGCGCAGAATATCGCCGCTTGGCACGAGGTCGCGCGGTATGCCAAGAAGCGCGGCCTTGAATTCCTCAGTTGGGAGCCGATGTCTATCAGCCGTGAGCAGGGAGAAACGATCGCCGAGACACGTCGCCTGCAGACGGATCTGAACCGGGAGGCGCCGCTGCCATTCAAGATCTGCCTGGACGTCGATCATGGCGACGTGATGTCCGTCAATCCGGACGACACCGACCCCTATGCCTGGTTACGAACCTTCGCCAAGGAGGCCCCGATCATCCACCTTAAACAAAGCTCGAAGAACAAGGGCGGTCATTGGCCATTCACCGCCGAACACAACGCGCACGGCAGAATCGACCCGGCAAGGGTAATCAGCACCCTTGCGGAACACGGTGGCGAGGGCGCGGAGCTGCTCCTTGAATTGAGTTTCCGCGAGCGCGAGCCCGTGGACAGCACCGTCGTAGAGGCCCTGAGGGAGTCAGTCGCCTACTGGCGCGGCGCCGTGCCGGACTGACCCCCGAGTTAACAGCGGTATGCATGTTCTGATTCCCATGGCGGGCCACTCGCGCCGCTTCAAGACGGCGGGCTATGAAGGTCCGAAGGCATTGCTTCCCGTCGGCGAGGCACCCATGATCCAGCGCGTGGTGGACATGTTTGCACCCTCGGATCACTTCCACTTCATCGTCAACGAAGAGCAGGTCAGGGAGTCTCCACGGCTGATCGAACAGCTGCGCGCGACCGCGGCACGCACGTCCGTGACGGTCATTCCCGCGCACGAGCACGGGCCGGCCTATTCCGCGCGCCAGGTGTCAGGTATCGAGGATGACGCCGAGATTATCATCAGCTATTGCGATTTCATGGTGCAGTGGGACTACGGCCGGTTTCTGCGCCATGTCCATGGTTTTGACGGCGCCGTGGCCTCCTTCCGTGGCTTCCACCCGGCCTCCTTCGGCGATACGTATTACGCCTACAT
>CAKKQL010000099.1 GCA_919902095.1 Acidiferrobacterales bacterium | reverse complement strand
AGCACTACCTTGACATGGTAGTGGTCGGTGGTTCGATCCCACTCGCGCCTACCATCATTCAACCTTGGGTTCTGTCCAGCCGTCTGCAACCCGATTACGCGGCCACTCGTAGCGGCCGCCACTGAGGAAGGGTCGTCCATGCCGGTCATCACGCTCCCCGACGGCAGTCGCCGTCCGTACGACCAACCGCTCACGGTCGCCGAGATTGCCGCCGACATCGGCCCGGGGCTGGCGCGCGCCGCGCTTGCCGGCAAGGTCAACGGCAAACTGGTGGACACCTCGTTCCGCGTCGAAGCCGACGCCGCGGTCGCCATCGTCACCGACAAGAGCACGGAAGCCCTCGATATCGTCCGCCATTCGAGCGCGCACCTGCTGGCGCAGGCGGTGAAGGAGCTGTTCCCCGAGGCGCAGGTAACCATCGGCCCGGTGATCGAGGACGGCTTTTACTACGACTTCGCCTGCAAGCGCGGCTTCACCGAGGACGACCTGCGGGCGATCGAGGAGCGCATGCGCGAAATCGCCAAGCGCGACTACCCGGTGCATCGCTCGGTGATGGCGCGCGCCAAGGCCGTGACGTTCTTCCGCGAGCTGGGCGAGGAGTACAAGGCGCAGATTATCGAGGGCATTCCAAGCGACGAGGACATCTCGCTCTACCGCCAGGGGGAGTTCATCGACCTGTGTCGCGGCCCGCACGTGCCCTCGACCGGCAAGCTCAAGGCCTTCCGGCTGATGAAGGTCGCCGGCGCCTACTGGCGCGGCGACTCGAAGAACGCAATGCTCCAGCGCATCTACGGCACCGCCTGGATTAAACCGGAGGAGCTGGAGGCCTACCTGCACCGGCTGGAGGAGGCGGAAAAGCGCGATCACCGCAAGATCGGCCGCGCCCTCGGCCTGTTCCATCTGCAGGAAGAGGCGCCGGGCATGGTGTTCTGGCACGAGCGCGGCTGGCGCGTCTACCAGCTCATCGTGCAGTACATGAGCGAGCTCTGGCGCGCCCACGGCTACCGCGAAATCCGCACGCCGCAGCTCGTGGACCGGTCGCTGTGGGAGAAATCCGGCCACTGGGAGAAATTCCACAGCGAGATGTTCATCACCGAGTCGGAAAAGCGGCTGTACGCCGTGAAGCCGATGAACTGCCCGTGCCATATCCAGGTGTACAACCAGGGCCTGAAGAGCTACCGCGACCTGCCGTTGCGGCTCGCCGAGTTCGGCTCCTGCCACCGTAACGAGCAGTCGGGCGCGCTGCACGGCCTGTTGCGGCTGCGCAATTTCGTCCAGGACGACGCCCACATCTTCTGCACCGAGGACCAGATTCAGGCCGAGGTTTCGAGCTTCATCGACCTGCTGCACCGGGTGTATGCCGACTTCGGCTTCAAGGGCATCATTTACAAGCTTTCCACCCGCCCGCCCAGCCGGATCGGCTCCGACGAGAGCTGGGACAAGGCCGAGCACGCCTTGGAGCAGGCATTGAACAGCAAGGGTCTTCAATGGGACCTGCAACCGGGGGAGGGGGCATTTTACGGCCCGAAGATCGAGTTCTCCCTTAAGGACAGCCTCGGGCGGATCTGGCAGTGCGGCACCATCCAGGTGGACTTCTCCATGCCCGGGCGGCTGGGGGCGCATTACATCGCCGAGGACGGCTCCAAGCAGGTGCCGGTGATGCTGCATCGGGCGATCCTCGGGTCCCTGGAACGCTTTATCGGCATCCTCCTGGAGGAATATGCCGGGGCGCTGCCACTGTGGCTCGCGCCGGTACAGGCCGTGGTGCTGACCATCACCGACCAGCAGGCCGACCACGCCCGCGCGGTCGAAACCGGACTGAAAAAACACGGGCTGCGGGTCGAATCCGACTTGAGAAACGAGAAAATAGGCTTTAAAATTCGCGAACATACCTTACAGCGCATTCCCTATTTGCTGGTTATCGGCAAACGGGAGGCGCAAGACGGTGCCGTCGCCGTGCGCACGCGTAAGGGTGAGGATCTGGGCGGCATGACGCTTGAGGCGTTTTGCACCAGACTCGCCGACGAAATCGCGAGCCACGGCATTACAATTTTGGAGGACCAGCCACATCGCACTTGATAAAGAACATCGCATTAACGGACGGATTAACGTACCCAGCGTGCGTCTGATCGGCGCCGACGGACAACAGGTCGGTATCGTGACCATCACCGAGGCGCTGCAAAAGGCCGAAGAGGCGGGGATGGATTTGGTGGAAATCTCGCCGACGGCCGCGCCGCCGGTGTGCCGGATCATGAATTACGGCAAGTTCCAGTACGAGGAAAGCAAGCGTCGGCACGCCGCCAAGCGAAAGCAAAAGCAGATCCAGGTCAAAGAGGTCAAGTTTCGCCCGGGCACGGACGTGGGCGACTATCAGATCAAACTGAGAAACCTGATCCGGTTCCTGGAAGAGGGGAACAAGGCCAAGATCACGTTGCGTTTCCGCGGGCGCGAGATGGCGCACCAGGAACTCGGCATGGAAATGCTCAAGCGCCTGGCGGGCGACCTCAAGGACCATGGGATCGTGGAACAACACCCGCGGCTGGAAGGCCGACAGATGGTGATGATTCTCCAGCCCAAGCGCGCCGCGGGACATCCGGTTAAATCCCAATAAACTTCCGCAACACAGGCTACGGTGGTGCCTGTGGCGGATTAACAATCGAAAGATAACGGAGCAGTGTTATGCCAAAACTGAAAACCAACCGGGCCGCCGCCAAGCGGTTCAAAAAGACGGCGAAGGGCCATTATAAAAGCGGCCATTCGCACTTGCGTCATATCCTGACCAAGAAGAGCAGCAAGCGTAAGCGCCATCTGGGCGGCACCACGGTGGTGCATGCGACGGATACCGCGCGCGTACGCCAGATGCTGCCGTACAGCTGAGGAGATAAACCATGCCACGTGTAAAACGCGGGGTTACCTCCGGGGCCCGACACAAAAAAGTACTGGCGCGCGCCAAGGGTTATTACAACGCGCGTCGCAAGACCATCAAGATCGCCAAACAGGCGGTCGACAAGGCCGCACAGTACGCCTTCCGCGACCGGCGCGTCCGCAAACGCGATTTCCGGTCGCTGTGGATTGTGCGCATCAACGCCGCCGCGCGTGAATGCGGCATGAGCTACAGCCGGTTTATGAACGGGCTCAAAAAGGCCGAGATCGGCATCGACCGCAAGGTGCTGGCCGACATCGCGGTCCACGACAAGCCGGCCTTTGCCACGATTGCGGACAAGGCCCGCGCGGCACTCGCGAGCTAACCTGTCTGCCGCCAACGGCGGTCTGGCCGTTTGCGGTTCCAGATGACACACTAAAGGGGAAGGCCGAGCGGTCTTCCCCTTTTTTCGTTCCGTGGGCCGCAACCCGTGAGACTGCGTTGTCACGAAAACTAAAATAAACTGACAATTCATGACGCTGACCAAAGAATCGTTACAGCAGCAACTCGCGCAAATGCTCGCCGAGGCAAGTGCGCGCATCGACGCGGCCGCGGATACCGGCGCCGTGGAAGCATTGCGCGTGCATTACCTGGGCAAGAAAGGCGTGCTCACGGAACAGCTCAAGCACCTGGGCGGCCTGCCGTCCGAAGAGCGTCCGGCCGTCGGCAAGCTGGTCAACGATGCCAAGGAGACACTCGCCGGCACGCTGACGGAACGGCGCGCGGCGCTGGAGTCGCAGGCGCGCTCGCGCCAGGTTGCGTCCGAAAAAGTCGACGTCACGCTGCCGGGGCGGGGCGTGCGCCCGGGCGGATTGCATCCGGTCACGCGCACGCTCGAGCGGCTTGAAACGCTGTTCGCGCGCATGGGTTTCGAACTCGCCGACGGACCGGAGATCGAGGACGACTACCACAATTTCGAGGCGCTCAATATCCCGCCGAACCACCCGTCGCGGGCGATGCACGATACCTTTTATTTCGACGCCCACCGGTTGCTGCGCACGCACACCTCGCCAGTGCAGGTGCGTTACATGGAAAACCACAAACCGCCGCTGCGCGTGATCGCGGCCGGGCGCGTGTACCGCTGCGATTCGGACGTGACCCATACCCCCATGTTCCACCAGATCGAGGGCCTGCTGGTGGACGAGGCCGTGAGTTTCGCCGACCTCAAGGGAATCGTGAGCGACTTCCTCGAACAGTTCTTCGAACAAAAGCTCAAGGTGCGCTTCCGGCCATCGTATTTTCCGTTCACCGAGCCCTCGGCCGAGGTGGATATTTCCTGCGTCATCTGCGCCGCCCGCGGTTGCCGCGTGTGCAAGCACAGCGGCTGGCTCGAAGTGCTCGGCTGCGGCATGGTGCATCCCGAGGTATTCCGGCACGTGGGCATCGATTCCGAACGCTGGACCGGCTTCGCCTTCGGCCTCGGCGTCGAGCGCCTGGCGATGCTGCGCTACGGCGTGAATGATTTGCGGCTGTTTTACGAAAACGATTTACGATTTCTACAACAGTTTAAATAGACAGGATTAACAGGATTTACAGGATTAAGGAAAATGTCCTGCCCTGGTTTTAATCCTGTTAATCCGGTGAATCCTGTCCATTAAAAAATGAAAATCAGCGAAAAATGGCTGCGTGAGTGGGTGAATCCGCGGCTGACCACCCAGCAGCTGGCGGAGCGCCTGACCATGGCCGGCCTCGAAATCGGCGCGCTGGAACCGGCGGCGCCGGAACTCGAGCGGGTGGTGGTGGGCGAGATTCTGTCCGTCACGCCGCACCCGAATGCCGAGCGGCTCAGGATCTGCGAGGTGAATGTCGGCGCGCGTCGGCCCTGCGCCATCGTCTGCGGCGCCGCGAATGCCGCGGTCGGCCTCAAGGTGCCGGCGGCCTTGCCGGGCGCCCGGCTGCCGGCTGACAAACTCGTCGCCGAAACGGAAATCCGCGGCGTGCTGTCGTACGGCATGCTGTGCTCGGCGGCCGAGCTGGGACTGGAAGAATCCTCCACGGGACTGATGCTGCTCGACGACGCGGCGAAACCCGGTACGGCGCTGAAGCGCTGTCTCGACCTCGATGACACCGTGCTGGATGTGGAGCTCACGCCGAACCGCGGCGATTGCCTGAGCATCGCCGGTCTGGCGCGCGAGATCGCCGCACTCACCGGCGCAAAGCTGAAAGGCCCGCGGCGCCGCCGCGTGCCGGCGAAGAGCCGCCGCCGCTTCAAGGTGGTGCTCGACGCGCCGCAGGATTGTCCGTATTACGTCGGGCGCGTGATTGAAGGCATCGATCCGCACGCGGCCACGCCGCTGTGGATGAAAGAACGTCTGCGCCGCGGCGGGCTGCGCTCCATCCATCCGGTCGTGGATGTCACCAATTACGTCTTGCTCGAACTCGGCCAGCCGATGCATGCCTTCGATCTCGACCGGCTCGCGGGCGCCGTGCGCGTGCGCCGCGCCAAAAAAGGCGAGTCGCTGACGTTGCTGGACGGCCGGCGGATCGAACCGCAAGCAGGCGACCTGCTGATCGCGGACGATAAAAAACCGCTAGCACTGGCCGGCATCATGGGCGGACTCGATTCCGCGGTCGGCGACAGCACGCGCCGGCTTTTTCTCGAGTGCGCCCATTTCCGCCCGGACGCCATCGCCGGACGCGCGCGCGCATGGGGGCTTCAGACTGAATCCTCGCAGCGTTTCGAGCGCGGCGTGGACCCGGCGCTGCCGCGCCTGGCGATGGAGCGCGCAACGGAACTGCTGCTGGCCATCGTCGGCGGCCGGACCGGGCCGGTCATCGAACAGAAATCGAAGCGCCATTTTCCGAAGGTCGAACCGATCCGCCTGCGGGCGACGCGCATCCGCCGCCTGCTCGGCCACAGCCTGCCGGCGCAACGCGTTGCCACACTACTTTCCAGCCTCGGCATGCAAGCCACGCGCGTGCCCGAGGGCTGGCGTGTGCGGCCGCCTTCCTTCCGCTTCGACGTCCGGCGTGAAATTGATCTGATCGAGGAACTCGCGCGCGCGCACGGCTACGAGAAGCTGGCGCCGACGCGGCCGCGGATCGACATGCAGGCATCGCCGTTGCCCGAGGCGCGAATCACGGAAGCGCGCCTGCGGACGGCGCTCGTGGATCGCGAGTACCAGGAGGTCATCACCTACAGCTTCATCGACCCCGGACTGCAAAAACTGCTCGACCCGGCAGCGCGTCCGCTGGCACTGGTCAACCCCATATCCGCGGACATGTCGGTCATGCGCACCAGCCTCTGGCCGGGGCTGGTGCAGACGCTGCGCTACAACCAGAACCGCCAAGCCGAGCGCCAGCGGCTGTTCGAGATCGGGCGGCGCTTCCTGCCCGTGGGCGGCGACTGCGCGCAGGAGCGCATGCTGGCCGGCGCCATCACTGGCCCGCTGCTGGCGCCGCAGTGGGGGACGGCCCAGCGCGAGGCCGATTTTTTCGACATCAAGGCGGACGTCGAGGCGCTGCTGGCGTTGACCGGACAGGCGCAGGACTACCGCTTCCGCCCGGCCGAGCATCCCGCCTTGCATCCCGGAATGACGGCTGAAATACTATTCAACGGCGAACGGGTCGGATGGGTCGGGGCGCTGCATCCGCAAATCAGGACGCAATTGGCCCTCGACAAGCCGGTATTCCTGTTCGAGCTGGCCTGTCAGGCCATCCAGGAGGCGGAAGTCCCGAGATACCGAGAAATATCGAGATTTCCGACCATACGCCGGGATTTGGCCGTTACCGTGGACGAATCCCTGGCGGCTGAAATCATCCTGGAACGCGTCGAAGCAGTGGCGGGGAAATTGCTGGTAAAGCTAGAGCTGTTTGACGAGTATCGCGGAAAAGGCATTGATTCGGGAAGAAAAAGCTTGGCCATGGGCTTGACCTTGCAGGAGTCTTCGCGCACTCTTAAAGATAGTGAAGTGGACGCGCTCCTGGCTCAGGTCATCGCCGCTCTGGAAGCCGATTTTGGAGCTAAACTGCGACAGTAGAATCGCGGTGATACGTTAAGATCCTAGAATCAACAAGAAGGATGTGGTCTATGGCATTGACGAAAGCGGATTTGGCGGAAAACTTGTTCAACGAGCTTGGGCTGAACAAGCGGGAAGCGAAGGAATTCGTTGAGATTTTCTTCGAAAAAATCCGCGAGGCCCTGGAAAAGGGACAGCAGGTCAAGCTCTCCGGATTTGGCAACTTCACTCTGCGGCAGAAGAATCCGCGCCCCGGACGCAATCCCAAGACCGGCGAGGAAATTCCCATTTCGGCCCGGCGGGTGGTCACCTTCCGCGCCAGCCACAAACTCAAGGAGCGGGTGGAAGAGAACGCCCGGCTGCACGCGGACCAGCTCAAAAAACGACTGCAAGAAGACAGGGCTGAATTAAATGCTTGATCCCGACGACAACCACGAACTGCCCGTCATTCCCGGAAAACGCTACTTCACCATCGGTGAAGTGAGCGAGCTGTGCGCCGTCAAGCCGCATGTGCTGCGCTACTGGGAACAGGAGTTCCCCCAGCTCAAGCCGGTCAAGCGCCGCGGCAACCGCCGCTACTACCAGCGCCATGACGTGGTGCTGATCCGCCAGATCCGCAACCTGCTGTACGTTGACGGGTTCACCATCAGCGGGGCGCGCAACAAGCTTGCGCCGGAAAATTCCTCCGGTCACGACGAGGAACGGCGTCAGGCCGTCAAGGCGCTGATTCACGAACTGGAAGAGGCGCTGACCCTGCTCGGCGCGCGGTAATTCTTGTTTCCCCGGAATTCTTCGGTATGATGGCGCCCGCGCGCCGTCTGGTGCGATCCCAGTTTCTGAAGTGCATCTTTCATCGGGGCGTAGCGCAGCCTGGTAGCGCACCACCTTGGGGTGGTGGTGGTCGGAGGTTCAAATCCTCTCGCCCCGACCATTTCCAGCCTGTCTCAAGGAACCTCGGTATAAAAACTTTAGCCACAGAGTGCACAGAGAGCACAGAGGTTAAGAAAGCCGGATTTTTCTCTGTGACCTCTGTGGCTGATTTTGCATTTTGTTAGGCCCTCTTAAGATATCAGCATTCTTCCATCTGCATGCGGTTCCTGCTGAGTAACGACGACGGCTATCTTGCGCCCGGACTTGCCTGTCTGGCGCGCGCGCTCGCTCCGCTCGGGCACCTCGATGTGGTGGCGCCCGAACGCGACCGCAGCGGCGCCAGCAACTCGCTGACGCTCGATCGGCCTTTGCATGTGCGCCGCGGCGACAACGGCTTTCATTACGTCGACGGCACGCCGACCGATTGCGTGCACCTCGCCATCACCGGCCTCGTGGAGCACAAGCCCGACATGGTGATCGCCGGCATCAATCGCGGCGCCAACCTGGGTGACGACGTGCTGTATTCCGGGACGGTGGCGGCGGCGATGGAGGGACGCTTTCTCGGCGTGCCCGCCATCGCCGTCTCGCTCGTCGGCCACACGGGACGCAATTTCGACACCGCGGCGGAAATCGTCGTGCGCCTGGTGCAGCGGCTGCGCGACGACCCGCTGCCCGCCGACACCATCCTGAGCGTGAACGTGCCGGACGTGCCGTTCGCCGAGATCGCCGGCATCGAAGCCACGCGCCTCGGGCATCGTCACCAGGCGGAGCCGGTGGTGCGCGCCGCCGACCCGCACGGCAACCCGGTGTACTGGGTGGGCGCGCCGGGCCCGGAGGCCGATGCCGGGCCGGGGACGGATTTCCATGCGATCCGCCAGAATCGGGTGGCGATCACCCCTTTGCTTGTCGACCTGACCCGTTATACTGCCATCGAGCAGATCGCCTCCTGGCTCAGGAAATTTTAGATCGACGCACACGCTGCATGACTCCCGTGGACGTGAAACGCGGCATCGGCATGACCTCGCAGCGCACGCGCGAGCGCCTGGTGCAGCAGCTGCGCGAGGAGGGCATCAGCGACGAGCGCGTGCTCCAGGCGATCCGCGACGTGCCGCGGCATCTTTTCGTCGACGAGGCGCTGGCCTCGCGCGCGTACGAGAACACGGCGCTGCCCATCGGCCACGGCCAGACCATCTCCCAGCCCTACATCGTGGCGCGCATGACCGAGGCGCTGCTTAACGGCGGCGTACAGGAACGTGTAAGCCTGCCGCACAAGGATGTGCCAATGCCGCGAGCACAGGATGCGCAGGAGCGGCCCGCGGAAACCCCCGCCGGCGAGACCAATTCCGCGCCCGGGATGCCGCGCGCGGTCGGCAAACGCCTGCACCGGGTGCTGGAGGTCGGCACCGGCTCGGGCTATCAGACCGCCGTGCTGGCCGCGCTGGTGGATGAGCTTTATACCGTGGAGCGGCTGGAGCCGCTCATGAAGCAGGCGCGCAAGCGGCTGCGCGAACTCGGTTGCCGCAACGTGCAGGTGAAGCTCTCGGCCGGCGGTATCGGCTGGCCGCAGCACGCGCCGTATGACGGCATCCTGGTCACGGCGGCGGCGGTCGAACTGCCGCCGGCGCTGCTCGAACAGCTCGCCCCGGGCGGCTGCCTGGTCGCCCCGGTCGGCGGGCCGGCGATGCAGGAACTGCGGCGGGTACGGCGCGCGGACGGGGGCTTCGCCTATGAACGCCTGGAGCTGGTCAATTTCGTGCCGCTCATCCTCGACAACTGAGAGCTCGCGTGCAAACTGCCGGCAACTCCCGGAAATCGTTGGCCGCGCTTCTGCTCGCCGTGGTGCTGGCCGCCTGCGGCGGCGGCACGCCCAAGGCGCCGGTCACGGAACAGCCCATCGCCAGCCGCCAGCCCGAGGCGCCGACGCGCGAGGTACGCGCGGGGGACACGCTTTACAGCATCGCCTGGGAATCGGGAC
This sequence comes from Acidiferrobacterales bacterium, assembly GCA_919902095.1. Next base: position 1,756 of record CAKKQL010000099.1, on the reverse strand, counting down.
GCGATTACCGCGAGCTCGCGGAGTGGAACCACATCGCGCCGCCCTACGTGATCCGCGCCGGCCAGAAACTGCGCCTCTACCCGCCGGCGGACCGGAAGCGTCCGGCCCCGCGGCCGGAACTGAAACCGCGTCCGGCAGCGCCGGCGCAGGAGCCGGTGGCGCGGGAAAAACCGGCCAGAAAAAAATCCGCAGCGTCGGCACCGGCGAAACCGGTGGCGGCAAAGTTCGGCTCCTGGTCATGGCCGGCGGACGGCGCGCTGGCCGAACGCTTTACCCAGAACGGGCCGAGCAAGGGCATCGCCATCCGCGGCAAGAAGGGACAGCCGGTGCTCGCCGCCGCGCCCGGCACGGTCGTGTACCGCGGCAGTGGACTTCGCGGATACGGAGAGCTTATCATCGTCAAGCACGACGCCGATTTCCTGAGCGCCTATGCCCACAATGACAGGATCCTGGTCAAGGAAGGCAACGCGATCCGGCGCGGCCAGAAAATCGCCGAAATGGGGAGCAGCGGAACCGATCACGTGAAACTCCATTTTGAAATCCGTTACCGCGGCACCCCCGTGGATCCGCTGGCCTATTTGCCCCAGAAGTAACATGCCACCGCGCAAACCGGTTACCCGCAAGCAGACCGTCCAGAAGAAAGCCACTCGGGCAAAACCGAAACCTGCGACGACGCCCGAGGAGAACGAAGAGGAATCCCTCGAGACCGCGGAGGTCACCGAGGAACCGGTTGCGGCTGCGGTTGAGGACGAGGCGGAACCCGGAATCGCCCGCGCCTCGAAAACCGAGGACAACTACTACTCCCAGGCCGACGCCACGCGCCTGTACCTCAAGGAAATCGGCTTCTCGCCGCTCCTGTCCGCCGAAGAAGAAGTGTATTACGCGCGCCGCGCGCAGAAAGGCGAGGCGGCCGCGCGCCGGCGCATGATCGAAAGCAACCTGCGGCTGGTGGTCAAGATCGCGCGCCGCTACATGAACCGCGGCCTCACGCTGCTCGATCTCATCGAGGAAGGCAACCTCGGCCTCATCCGCGCGGTGGAGAAATTCGACCCCGAGCGCGGCTTCCGCTTTTCGACCTATGCCACCTGGTGGATTCGCCAGACCATCGAGCGCGGCATCATGAACCAGACGCGCACCATCCGCCTGCCGGTGCACGTACTGAAGGAAATCAATATCTACCAGCGCGCCGCGCGCCATCTGGCGCAGAAGCTCGACCACGAGCCGAGCCCGGAGGAGGTGGCGAATCTGCTGGATAAACCGGTGGACGAGGTCAAGAGCATGCTCGGGCTTAATGAGCGCGTGGCCTCGGTGGACGCGCCGCTCGACGACGACCCCGACCGCTCGTTGCTCGATGCCATCGCCGACGACCGCACGCCCGGCCCCGAGGGCATGCTCCAGCGCGAGGATCTGCGGGCGATCATTCAGCAGTGGCTGGGTGGACTTAATGACAAGCAGCGCCAGGTAGTCGAGCGCCGCTTCGGGCTTAATGGCCGCGAGGTCGCGACGCTGGAAGAGGTCGGGACCGATATTGGCGTAACCCGCGAACGCGTGCGCCAGATTCAGGTCGAGGCGCTGAAACACCTCAAAATCGTGCTGGAGAAATCCGGTTACTCGATGGGCTCGCTCTGACCGCGCCCGTCAGCCCCTCAGGACTCGATCATCAGCAGCGCCGCCGCCACCCGCCGGCCGTCCTGCATCAAGATGTTATAGGTGCGGCAGGCGGCGCCGGTGTCCATCACTTCCAGCCCGATATTCG
>CAKKQL010000098.1 GCA_919902095.1 Acidiferrobacterales bacterium | reverse complement strand
CCCTTGCCGAGCAGCAGAAAGTCCGGCGCCACCGCCGCCTGCTCGCAGGCGAACAGCGTGCCGGTACGCCCGAAGCCGGTGGCGATTTCATCGACGATGAGATGCACGTTGTGCCGCGTGCAGGCGGCCCGCAGCAGTTTCAAATACACCGGATCGTACATGCGCATGCCACCGGCGCACTGCACCAGCGGCTCGACGATGACCGCGCAGGTTTCGTGCGCGTGGCGCGCGAGCGCCTGTTCCATTTCGGCGAACGCGCGTCGGGAGTAATCGGCGCAGGATTCGCCCGGTTCGCGCCGGTAGCAGTCCGGCGCCAGAACCGTAATCGTCTTCAATAGCAGCGGCTCGTAGGTTTTCTTGTAGAGCGTCACATCCCCAACCGACAGCGCGCCGAGCGTCTCGCCGTGATAACTGTTGGTAAGCGAAATAAAACGGGTACGAGATTCCCCCCGGTTGTGCCAATAGTGAAAGCTCATCTTGAGCGCAATCTCGACCGCACTCGATCCATCGGCGGCATAGAAGCAGCGCGTAAGTCCGTGCGGCACGAGCGCCACCAGCCGCTCGGAGAGCGTCACAATCGGTTCGTGGGTAAAGCCGGCGAGGATGGCGTGTTCGAGTTTGCCGAGTTGAGCGGTAATCGCCGCATTGATGCGCGGGTTGGCGTGGCCGAAGAGGTTGACCCACCAGGAGCTGATGGCGTCGAGGTAGCGTTTGCCGTCGAAGTCTTCAAGCCAGACGCCGCTACCGCGGCGCAGGGCAACGGGCGGAAGGTCTTCGTGATCGCGCATCTGCGTGCACGGATGCCACAGCACGCGCAGGTCGCGCTCGGCCCATGACTTGTTGCTCATGGGCGTAAGATAGAGGGGAGAGATACGAGGTACAAGGGACGAGATTCTTTACTCTCGCATCTTGTACCTCGCGCCTGTTTTAGTAGCCCCAGTATTCCTTCAGGATAGTGCCCTGACCGGCGTAGATCTGCTCGTTGGCAGGATCGAAGCGCTCGAAGTTGATGCCTTTCAGCATTTTCCGCCCGTCATCGGTATCGGGGGCATTGACAAGCGCGGCGCGGATTTTCTCGCGCAGATCGGCATCCAGGCGCGGCGACGCAGACAGCGCGATGTGCGGCATGGGCTCGGTGGTGGTCACGACCGCGATCCCGCCGCCCTGCGCCATCTGCTGGCTGACGAGCGGCGTCGGCACGATGGCGGCCTGGACCTTGTTCTTCAGCAGCAGCTGCATGCCCTCTTCCGCCGTGCCGGAGTCGATGATGATGGGTTGGCGCGCCGGGTTGGGGAACATGGCGTTGAGACGCGCGGCGCCGACCGAAGGTGCGCCGGTGGTGGCGATGGACCTGCCCACGAGTTCGATGGGGTCGATGACCAGCGCCCCCGATGGCACGATCAGGCTGTAGCTCACGGTGTCGGGGATCTTCGCCAGCACCTTGAACCCCATCTTTTTCGCGCGATAGTCCGTGAAATGAGGTGCGTCCAGCACCAGGTCATAGCCGCTGTTCTGGCGCATCACTTCCCAGTAGGCGAGAAAATTCGGCAGTGTGCGGACGACGCAACGCTTGCCGCTGAGTTTGCTCAGATAGTCGGCCAGTGGCTGGTAGGCGCGTTGCGTCTGCTCCTCGCTCAGAATCGGCTGGATGATTAAAACCAGATCGCCGGGTTCGGTCTTGAGGATGTTTGTCGGCGCGGCGGACGCGGCGAGCGGGCCGCCGGTCGCCAGCGCCAGCAGAAAAAGCAGCGCACGCGGGCGCAGAATGTGTTGCCAGTTCATGGATTCCACCCCTTCAAAAAATTATTTACCACTGTTGTTTCAGGTAATCGCTGTATCCGCGATAAAGCTCCGGCGAGGTCGTCTCGAAGCCCTCCGGGAACCCGACCTTTTTGAGCATCTCTTGGCCTTTGGGCGTCTTGCCGGCATCGAGCAGCGCCTTGGCAATCTTGTCGCGCGTCGCCGCGTCGATGTCCGGTCCCGCCGTCAGGGTGATGTGCGGCGTTTGTGGACTGGTGACGACGGTGGTGATTTCCTTGCCTTGGCTCATGGCCTGCGCCGCCAGCGGCGTCGGGATCATCGCCGCCGTGACCTGACCCTTGAGCAGCATCTCGAGCGCCTGCTCCGAACTCTTGACCGGCACAATGTACGGCTGGCGGCTCGGGTGGGTGAACATCTTCTGCATCACCAGCCCGCCGGGGGCCGGCGGAATGATGGTGGCGATTTTCTTGCCGATCAGTTCGGAGGTATCCAGGACGGCGTCGCTGGAGCGGGTCACCAGCGAGTAGCTGACGAGACCTGGCACTTTCACGAGCGGGACATGCCCCTGCTGGCGGATGCGGTAATCGGTGTAGAACGGTCCATCGAGGATGAGGTTGAACTCGTTGCCGCGCTTCATGCGCAGCCAGAATTCGGCGTAGTCGAACGTGGCGACGAGTTCGACCTTCTTCCCCGCCGCCTGGGCGATGTAATCCGCGAGCGGCTGGTAGGCTTTGCGCGTGGCGTCGGCGTCCAGAATCGGCTGCACCGCGAATTTGATATCCGCCGCCAAGCCCGGGATCGGGACCAGCACGAGCGCGCCGGCAAGTGCCAGAAGGGGCAGAACCTGTTTGAGCAATCGCTGCGGCATCGTGGTCTCCAGAGTATCCTTGTTTTAGAATATGTCTTGCAATAATCGTGCAAACAGGACGGCCTCCCCGTTTGATTTCCTATCCGGGAAGTCCGATCATCCTGATCGGACAGGCTTTTCTTGGTTATTGCTTAGTACGGCGGTGTTAGGAAGGAGACACCTTCGATAGTCTTATATAGTCTGAATCCCAGCCGTCCGCCATGAACATATTAGAGAGTGCTTAAATAGACAGCGCTTATGGAACTTCCATATGGCCCGCACAGAAACCCCGGTTTGTGATTTTGGTCGTCCGGCTCCGGACTTCGCCCTGCCGGGCGTGGACGGCCACGCGTGGCGGCTGCAGGATGTCCGCGGCCCGCGCGGCCTGCTGGTGATGTTCATCTGCAACCACTGCCCGTATGTGCAGGCCATCCGCAAGCGCATCCTGCGCGACGCGCGCGAGCTGAAGACGCTCGGTATTCATGCCGTGGCCATCATGTCGAATGACCCGACCGATTATCCGGAGGACTCGTTCGACAGCATGAAACAGATCGCCGCGGAGTTTAAATTCCCGTTTCCCTACCTGTACGACGCGACCCAGGCGGTGGCCAAGGCCTTCGGCGCCGTGTGCACGCCCGACTTCTTCGGCTACAACGCCGATCTCAGGCTCCAGTACCGCGGACGGCTCGACGCATCGCGCAAGGATCCGGTGCCGGATGCGCGCCGCGACCTGTTCGAGGCGATGAAGCTCATTGCCCAGACCGGCCGGGGGCCGCAGGACCAGATTCCGAGCATGGGTTGCTCGATTAAATGGAGGAACGAGTAGCAAGAGACGAGTAGCAAGTGGCAAGGTCCCAGCGATTTTTACTTGCTACTTCAAACTTGCCGCTTGCCACTGATTTTATGATCGTCGAAGAAATCTGTAACCGCGCGCCGGACTGATGCTTCCCGACCTCAAAACCCTGCGCAATCTGGTGCGCCAGCTCGCGCAGGAAGAGGTGTTGCCGCGCTTTGCCGATGTGCAGCGCCATACGAAGCTCGACGGCAGCGTCGTGACCGAGGCCG
>CAKKQL010000097.1 GCA_919902095.1 Acidiferrobacterales bacterium | reverse complement strand
ACGAAGGCCAGGAGATCGTGGTGCAGGTGGACAAGGACCCGCTCGGCACCAAGGGTGCGCGCCTGACCATGCAGATCACGCTTCCCGGGCGCTACCTTGTGTACCTGCCCGATAACCGGCACATCGGCATTTCGCAGAAGATTACCGACGAGGACACGCGCACGCGTCTGCGGGCGTTCATCAAATCCGCGGTCGGGGACGATGGCGAGGGCGGTTTCATCCTGCGCACGCTCGCCGAGGCCGCGAGCGAGGACGAACTGCGCGCCGACATCCGTTACCTGCGCCGCGTCTGGGAGGTGTGCCGCGAGCGCATCCGCACGGCGGCGTCGGGCACGCTCATCCACGAAGACCTGCCGCTCGCGCTGCGCGCCATGCGCGACCTGGTGCGCGACAACGTCGAGAAACTGCGCGTCGATTCGCGCGAGACCTTCGCCAAGGCGCAGGAGTTCGCGCACGAATTCATCCCCGAGATCGAAGGCCGCATCGAGTATTACCCGGGCGAGCGCCCGATCTTCGACCTCTACTCGGTCGAGGACGAAATCCAGAAGGCGCTCGCCAGCAAGGTGCTGCTGAAGAGCGGCGGGCATCTGGTCATCGACCAGACCGAGGCTATGACCACGATCGACGTGAATACCGGCGCGTTCGTCGGCCGCAATAATCTTGAGGAGACGCTGTTCAAGACCAACCTCGAGGCGGCGCAGGCGATCGCGCGCCAGCTGCGGCTGCGCAACCTCGGCGGCATGATCATCATCGATTTCATCGACATGGCCGAGCCGGATCACCGCCGTCAGGTGCTGCGCGCGCTCGATCGCGCGCTTGCGCGCGATCGTACCAAGGCCTACATGACCGAGATGTCCCCGCTCGGGCTCGTGGAGCTCACGCGCAAACGCACGCGCGAGAGTCTCGAACACATCCTGTGCCAGCCGTGTCCGGTGTGCCAGGGGCGCGGCGTGGTCAAGACCGCGCAGACCGTGTGCTACGAGATTTTCCGCGAAATCCTGCGCGAGGCGCGCCAGTTCGGCACCGAGAAGTACCTGGTGCTGGCCGCGCCGCCGGTGATCGACATGCTGCTCGACGAGGAGTCGCCGGGGCTCATGAAGCTGCAGGAATTCATCGGCAAGTCCATCCACCTCAAGGTTGAGCCACTCTATACGCAGGAGCAGTACGACGTCGTGCTGATGTAATCGCGGCGGCTGCTTCTGCGCAATGGTCGCTCCTCGGCAACTGCTCCATGCGTTTCCCTGCCTCCTGCGTCCCCGCACTCGCGGCACTTGTGCTTCCTGCACGGCGGAACTTCGCCGTCCCGGCGGCCACGAAACCATCGTGGCCGTGTCCTTTCCGGAGCGGATGCGGCAAAATATCCCCATGCACGCGCAAGCTCACCGGCGATGAAGAAAAAACTTCGCCGATACTCCCGGCATGTCGGACGCTGGACGTGGTACGCCGCCGCCGCCGTGCTGTTGCTGCTGGCCGTGGGGTTTACGACCGCGCGCGTGCTGCTGCCGGAGCTCGCGCAACGCAAGGATGAGATCGAGGCGGCCATCAACCGCGTTTCGCCGCGTGCGGTACGCATCGAAAAACTCTCGACCTACTGGGATGGGTGGCATCCGGGGCTACAGGTGCAGGGGCTGCAGGTGTTCGCCGCCGACCGCAAAACGCCGGCGCTGCGCCTGGAAGAGCTGCGCATCAGCCTGGCCTGGTGGCCGCTGCTGCGACGCGAGTTCGAGATCCACAGCCTCGAGGTGTCGCGTCCCTCGCTGGTCCTCGAGCGCCTGGCCGATGGCCGTTTCCGCCTCGCCGGTTTCGATCCCGTGCGCCCGGGGGACGAGGGACAGGGCGAGAACTTTCTCCACTGGCTGTTCCGCCAGAACCGGCTGGCGATCATTGACGGCGAGTTCGAGTGGCGCGACCGCCGCGAGCCGGGCAAGGCGCTGCGTCTGTCGAAGGTGAATCTCACGCTGCGTAACAGCGGCGAGCGCCACCGCCTGGGTGTGAGCGCGGTGTTCCCGCCCGGGTTGTGTCGCGAGTGCTCATTCATCCTCGATGTCACCGGCAATCCCCTGGTCGCACCGGACTGGAACGGCGAAATCTACCTGCGTGCCGGCGACGTGAACCTGGATGCTTTGCCGCGGGTCGCGCGCGAGCGCCTGCCGGAACGATTGCAGGGACGCTTCGATGCGCGCCTGTGGACGCGCTGGCAGGCAGGCCGTCCACGCTCGCTCGAGGGGCGGGTGGGCGTCCACGATCTGCAACTTCCGATCACCGGGCTGCCGGCGCCACTGAGCGTGCGCGAGGCCAGCGGTGATGTTGAATGGAAGGCCGTCGATGGCGGCTGGCAACTGGATCTTTCCAAGCTTGCGCTCGGGTTAAAGCGCCCGGTCTGGCCGGCGGAGTATCTGCGCATCGGCTATCGCGTCGACGAGCAGGTCATCGAGGCTGGCCATCTCGATCTCGCCGACCTCACGGCCTTCGCCGAGAGCGTGCACGATGAACACGAGCTCCTGCGCCTGTGGTCGGAACTCAAGCCCGCCGGCATGCTCAACAAGTTCAAGCTGCGCGTGGCCGGCGACTGGTCCGCGCCGCGTGAGTTCGCGCTCGCCGCTCGCCTCGACAGTTTCGGCGTGCAGCCCTGGCGCCGCTATCCCGGCGTGCAGGGCGTCAGCGGCCAGTTGACGGCGACCGCGGCCGGGGGCGAGTTCCGCGCCGATTCAAAACAGGTCATGCTGACGCTGCCCGAGGTGTTCCGCGGGCCGCTCGCGGCGCGGCAGGTCCGCGGCCAGGTCAGTTGGGAAAAAAGCACCGATCACTGGGAAATTGTCGGCGATAACCTGCGCCTCGCGAGCGAAGACGGCCAGGCCAGCGGCGACTTCCGGCTGCGCCTGCCGCACGACCCGGCGCGCTCGCCGTATCTCCGGCTCGAGGCCGACTTCCGCGATCTCAACGGCGCGCATGCCGCGCGCTATTACCCGCCGAAATACCTGACGCGCGAAACCCTCGCCTGGATGGAGCACTCGTTCGTGGACGGACGCGTGACCAAAGGCAAGCTGCTGTACGACGGCCCCACGCGCGAGTTTCCATTCACGGCCGGCGGCGGGAAATTCGAAATCCGCGGGCAGGTGCGTGACGGCGTCTACGGTTTCCTCCCCGGATGGCAGCCCGTGCGCCAGGCCGAGGTGGACGTGGCGATCGACCGCGACCAGGTGCGCGTGACCGGCCAGGGCCGCATCGGCAATTTGGCCGCCACGGATGTGGTGGTACAAACCCAGCTTGCCAACGGTCGCGAGGAGGTGCACGTCCGCGCCGCGGTCAACGGGCCGGTCAACGACGCCTTGGGCGTGCTCTACGGCATCGCCCCCGGCGCCGACGGCGCGGCGTGGACGCGTTACCTGCCTGCCGGTCTGCAGGCCAGCGGCAACGGCGCGCTGGCCCTGACGGTTGCGGTTCCACTCGATACCGCCCCGGTGCGCGTGCGCGGTGAATACCGCTTCCAGCAGGCCGGCGTGCGCGAACCCGACAGCGGTGTGGCGGTCGACGTACTCGAAGGCCAGGTACGGTTCGACGAAAACGGATTGCGCGACAGCCAGTTGCGCGGGCGTTTCCTCGGCGGTGACGCCACGCTGACGGCAGCGCAGGACGGCCACCAGTTCGTTATCTACGGGCAGGGACGCATCGCTGCCGATGGGCTGCACGCCGTGCTTGGCCCCAAGATCGCGCCACAGGTCAGCGGTGCGACTGGCTGGAATGCCACTTGGCGCTCGCTGAAAGGTAGCGGCGCATTGCAGGCCGAGCTCGGCTTGCGCGGGCTCAAAAGCCGGTTGCCGCCGCCGCTTCATTTTCCCGACGGCCTGCCGGTCGAAAAACTGGTGCTCAAGACCGAAACCGCAACCGGCGACAGCCATGTACTGGCGTTGAGCGCCGGCAATCGCATCGGCGGTCGGCTCGTGCTTCAGCGCCGGGCCGGTGCCTGGCAGTTTGCCGGCGGGCGCGTGGGCTTTGGCGAGGAGCGCACGCCCCCCGCGCGCGGGCGCGGGTTGCATTTGAGCGTGCAGATCGATGCGCTCGATCTCGACCCGTGGTTCCCGCTGCTGGGCCAGGAAGGCGGCGACACGCCGTCCTGGCTTTCCCGGGTCAGCGCCGACATCCGCGCACTCGACCTGTTCGACCGCCGCTTCGGACGCGTGGCGTTCGATCTCGCGCACGATAAGGGCGGGTGGAACGGCACCGTGTCGGGCGCCGCGGCCAGCGGGCGCGTGCGCTATGCGCGCCGCGGTCGCGATACCCTGGTCGACCTCGATCTCGCCACGCTGAATCTGCCGGGCAGACTCAGCGATCGCCAGGATACCGACGTCGACCCGCGCCGCCTGCCGGCGGTCACGGTCAAGGCCAAGTCGTTCCTGCTGAAGGACAAACCGCTTGGCGAGCTGGATTTCGCCGCGCAGCCGCTTGCAGACGGCTGGCGCGTCGCGCGCCTCAACCTCGCGCGTCCCGAAACCCAGCTGGCCGTAAGCGGTGACTGGCGCCTGATCGGCAGCAGCCACCAGAGTGAATTCGATGTGCGTCTGAACAGCAGCGACATGGGCAAGACCCTCAATGCGCTCGGCATCCCGGAGCAGATGATCGGCGGCGAGGTCAGCGTTGTTTCACATCTCGCCTGGCCGGACTCGCCGGCGAACCTGGGTCTCGCGAGGCTCAGCGGAAACGCCGAAATCACCGCCGAGCGCGGTCGGTTCCTGCAGTTGAAACAGGGCGCCGGCCGGTTCTTCGGCGTGCTCGACTTGAGCGCCATCGGCCGCTACCTCACGCTCGACTTCAGCCCGATCTTCGGCCAGGGCTTCGTGTTCGACCGCATCCACACCAAGATGACGCTCGAGCGCGGCAACGTCTACACCGACGACCTCTCGATCCGCGGGCCCTCGGCGAAGATGAACATCCATGGCCGGATCGGGCTTGCGGCCGAGGATTTCGATCTCGTCATGAACGTCCAGCCGCAGCTCACCGACAGCCTGACGCTCACGAGCTTCGGCATCTGGGGCCCGCAGGTCGCGGCGGCGGCGTTGCTGTTGCAGAAGATTTTCAAGAAGGAGATCACCGAGGGCACCCGCGTGAGTTATGTGGTCAAGGGACCGTGGGACAATCCGAACGTGACGCGCACGATCGAGGAGGCGGCCACGAAGGCCGAACCCCGGCCCAAGGGATAAGCCGGAAGGTGAGCGCGCCACGCTTCGATGCTATCCTATAGCCCATGTCGCGTTTCCTGCTTGCGTTCCTGCTGTTCATGCCACCCGCGTTTGCCGCGCCGAACCTGCCCGATGCATCGGCACCCAAGGTGCCCGTTGATCAGGAGTTGCCGGCCACGGCGCCAAAACCGTCCACGACGAAAGCCTCCCCGGCAGCGGCCGCCGGCCTGACCATGGCCGTCACCGCCGAACAATGGGCGCGCCCACGCAGCGCCGCCGCCATTGCGCGCCTGCCGGAGTTGCCGGGGTTTATCGCGGCCTTCGACCGCGAGCCGGGCGCTCGCGTGATCGTGCGTTACGCCGGCGGCGACGAGGGCTCGCTCTGGGCCGAGGAGCTGCGTTCCTGGCTAGTGGCGCTCGGCATCCCGTCGGCGCACATCGAGCTCCAGCCGGACCTGCCCCTGGCCGACAAGCTGCTGCTTGAGCTGCGCCGCCAACCGCCCCGATGAGCACGCTGGCCGCCATCCAGATGACCTCCGGTCCGGAGGTTGCGCAAAATCTCGCCGCCGCGGAACGGCTGCTTGCCACGGCGGCGCAGGCCGGCGCCGGACTCGCGGCGTTGCCGGAAAACTTCGCGCTCATGGCGCGCTCCGATGCCGAGCGCCTGGCGGCGGCCGAGGATGACGGCCGCGGCCCGATCCAGGATTTTCTCGCCGAATCCGCGCGCCGGCACCGGATCTGGCTTGTCGGCGGCACGCTGCCGATCAAGGCGCAACCGTCTGGCAAGGTGCGCGCGGCCTGCCTGGTGTTCGACGATCACGGCCGGCGCGTGGCGCGCTACGACAAGATGCACCTGTTCGACGTGCAGTTGCCGAACGGCGAGCAGTATCGTGAATCCGCCGCGTTCGAACCCGGCGGCGAAATCGTCGTCGCGGACACGCCCGTTGGCAAACTGGGGCTCGCGGTGTGCTACGACCTGCGCTTTCCCGAACTCTTCCGCGCCATGCTCGACCGCGGCGCGGAACTTTTCGCCGTGCCGTCGGCGTTCACCGCGCTCACCGGCCAGGCCCACTGGGAGATTCTGGTACGTGCCCGCGCGGTGGAGAACCTCGCTTACGTCATTGCCGCCGCCCAGGGCGGGCGTCATGCCAGCGGGCGCGAGACCTGGGGTCACAGCATGATCGTGAACCCCTGGGGCGAAGTGCTGGCGCACCAGGACACCGGCGCG
>CAKKQL010000096.1 GCA_919902095.1 Acidiferrobacterales bacterium | reverse complement strand
CCCGATATCGAGCGTTGCTGGCAGTGGGCATCGCGGGCGGTGTTCCTCGTCGGGCTGTTTCTCGCGGGTATGGCGCTGTACCAGTTGCTGATTCTCGGCGCTGATCCGCGCTCGACCTTTCTTAGCCGGAATTCTCATGCCGCATTTCTGATTCTGGTCGCAATTCCTGCGTCGAGTTATTTCCTGCTCGCGCACCAGAATCTCCAGCGCGTTATTGCGGGTGCAGCGTTATTTATTCTGTTTCTCGCCATCGCCGTCACCGGCAGTCGCGGTGTGATGTTGAGCCTGCTGATCGGCGCGGTTGTAATCGTGGCGGTCGCCTGGCGCCGTGTCCCTAAGGGCCGGCTGATTGAATGGTTCGTGATCGTCGCAGGCGCCTATTTGGCCGCGAACTTCTTCTTGCACGGTTGGCTCGCCGGACGCCTGGGTTCGGTGCTCGCCCCGGGCGATGCTGGACATGACCGCTTCCTCATCTGGCACGGGGCGCTGAAGATGGCGCTCGACGCCCCCTGGCTCGGCATCGGTCTTGGCACCTTCTGGCTTGCATGGCCACCTTATCGCCTTCCGGCAGACTCGAGCGCCGGGTTTTACGTCCACAATGACTATCTGCAATTATGGATCGAGACCGGTTTGCCGGGACTTTTGCTGCTGCTCGCCATCGAAGTCTCGGTACTTGTGCTGTTTGTGCGCGCACTGCGCAACACAAAGGTAGAAACGCCCGTGCGCCTGGAGATGGCGGGTCTGGTTGGTGGCCTGATGGCGATCGCGTTTCACAGTTTTTTTGATTTCGACCTGTACATCCACCCAATTCTGCTCGTGATCGGTTTGATGCTGGCCCGGCTTCAATATCTGGATGGTTTGCAGCAACACACAGATCCGTTCATGTTTGCGCCCTCCCTGCGGGTTGGCCGGCGCGCCTATCGTGCCATCATCATCTTGCTGTTGCTTTTGCCGGTGTTGTATTTCGCTGCGCTCGGATTCTCCGCGCGATTGACCGTTCAGGCACGGGAATATGCCACGCAGGGGCGCTGGGTGGAGGCGAGCGCGATGTTGAACCGCGCCTGGCAACTGATGCCGACCTCGGACATGACATTGGTCATACACGCCGAGTTGCTGCGTCAGGCAATTCCGGCGCTGCCACCGGACGCACAGAAGCAGCGCGCGGTTCTTTATAACGAGGCACTGATGCTGTTGGTCACTGCGGAAAAGGTCAACCCCTTGCGCGCGCAGATATATTACATCCGCGGCATGCTCTACCAGCAGAATCCGGACCTCGCGGGTCCGCGCTCGGCAGAGTTTGCAGCCGAGAATTATCGGCAGACGTTGCGCGTCGATCCGCGGGCGCTCTGGGCGCGCATGGGCTACGCCCAGATGCTGCTTGCGCACGGCCGCCTGGCCGACGCCAGAAGCGTTCTTGATGAAGGAATTGGTTACTGGTATTTACCGGAGCCGCAGGCCTTTGCTTACTATTCGTTAACCGCGCAACTCCGCCGACGGAGCGGTGACCACACAGGGGCGGCGGCATTACTGCAGAAACTTGATCATTTGCAGCGTGCGGCGCGAGTACGTACCGATCCTTTCGGACCGCAACTTAAACTTATCCAGCCTGAGCCCGGGAAGCCGTAGTCTGTGCCAGTGGGGGACGGCGCCGTTCTGTTCGAGCGATGCGCAAATCCCTGGCGTTCCTGTTCCTGCAGGAAGTGAGGGCAGGCCTGTTTGTAAGGACAACTGTTTTCCTCATTTAACGGTGCAAGGGCAGTCTCCAGCCCGTGAGACTTGTTTTGGGCACGAAATATGCCTGATTTGCCTAGGACTTAAGTGGTTCGTATTCGAAAACCATTTCTTTGTCCCGGATAAAACTCATTGACAACATTATGTTATTGGTTGACTCTTATACTAAACTTCAAGAAGTCAACATATCCTTATGAGGATAATAAGTAGTGCAAAATTCATCATATCTGAAACCTGCACAACAAGGGGGAGGAGAACCTGTTTTCATTCCTCGATACCCTGCTGAGGCGTAAGGCTGACCAAGGGCTGACCGGACTCGGCATCCACGCCGATGGTATTTGCCTTGCACGTGTAGAGCGCAAGAACGGCCGGCGCCCGCTGCTGTCGGCGTTCGAGTTTCACCCGTGGCCGGCGGGCGAAAGCCAGGAGAAGGCGCTTGCACGCATCGCTGCCGACTACGGCCTCAAGCGCATGCCCTGCACCACCGTGCTCGACCAGACCGAATATTCGCTGCTGCTCACCGAGGCACCGGAGGTGCCGCCAGACGAGCTACGCGCCGCCATGCGCTGGCGCATCAAGGACCTCATTGATTTTCACATCAACGACGCCACGCTCGACGTCTTCGACGTCCCCGGCGAGCGCCTAGCCGGGCGCGCACGGCCGATGTACGCTGTCGCGGCGCGTACCGCTGCGATCCAGAAGCGCGTGGACCAGCTGGATGCCGCCGGTATCAATCTGCAGGTAATCGATGTAGCCGAGATGGCGCAACGCAATCTGGCATCGCTCCTGCCCGAGGACGCGCGCGGAGTGGCGTTATTGTCTTTCAGCGCGACCAGTGGCCTGCTGACTATCACCAAACAGAGCGAGCTGTTTCTCAGCCGCAACCTCGATATCGGCCTCGACGTAATGCTCGCCAACAGCGATGCCACGGAGTACTTCGATCGCATCGTCCTTGAGATCCAGCGTTCGCTCGATTACTTCGACAGCCACTTCCGCCAGTTGCCGGTGTCGGGTTTGGTGCTCGCGCCTGTCTCGCGGCCGGTGCCGGGGATCGAGGACTACCTGCGCACCAACCTCAATGTGAGCGTGTCCACAATGGATCTCGCGCAGCTCATGGATTTCCGCAGCGAATTCGACCTGGTTGCGCGCGCCCGCTGCCTTGTCACTATTGGCGCAGCGCTGCGCCAGGAAAAGACGACGCTGTGAGTCAGCAGGTCAATCTCTATCAGCCGGTCTTCCGCAAGCAGAAGCGGAAGTTCTCGGCTCTGGCGATGCTACAGGCCACCGTGCTCGTGGTTCTGGGCATCGGGCTGCTTTATGGTTACACCTGGTGGCAGGTACGGCAGCTGCGCGCCGAGGCCGCCCAGACCAACAAGCAGCTCGCGAACCTTACGAAACGGATGGATGAGACCGCGCGCCAGTTCGGAGAGCGCCTGCAGAACATGGATCTGCAGGCGCAGGTCCAGAAGTTGCAGGCGCAGGTTGCAGAAAAGCAGCGTTTGCAGCAGGTTCTGCAATCTGCGCAATTTAATACCCAGGGGTTCTCGGATTACTTCATCGCCTTTGCACGCCAGTACACCCCCGGTGTGTGGATTACCGGTATCGAGATTACCGGTGCGGCTGACCAGTTGACGCTCTCGGGCCGCAGCACCAACCCGGAGCTGGTCCCGCGCTATCTGCAGAAGCTCTCGGCCGAGAAACGCCTGAGTGGCATTGAGTTCCAGACATTCCAGATGAGCCGCGGCGGTGCGGACGCCAAGGGTGGTGCCACGTCCTATATCGACTTCATGGCCAAGACCGCGGACCCGGGCGCACCGGGAACGGCACCGAAGGCGTCGCCATGATGGAACAGCTCCGGGTACTCTTCAAAAAGTACACTGACCGCATCAATGGCCTCTCGTTGCGCGAGCGAGGCGTCATTTTTGTCGCCATCCTCGTCGTGATTTACGGTGTTGCGGCAAATTTCCTGTTTCCGCCGCTGAACGTCGAGCAGGCCCGCCTGAAGAAGCAACTTACTGACAAGCGCGCACAGATCCAGGCAATCGAGGGGCAGATTCAGGTAGCGCTGGCCAAAAGTGCCGTGGACCCGGATGCCGGTAATCGCGCCAAGCGCGCCCAGCTGGAGGCGCAGCTTAAGGCGCTGGATGAATCCCTGGCGACGGTGACCGCACGTCTCGTGCCTCCCCGGGAGATGGCCCGCATGGTGGAGCAGGTCCTGCTAAAAAACCGCCGGCTTGAGGTGGTCCTCCTCAAAAGTCTGCCGCCCGAGCCGCTGCAGCAATTGGCCAGTGCGGCAACTGGCCGCGGGGCCGGTCTGACGGCCTACCGACAAGGCATGCACATCGAGCTTCGCGGCAACTATCTCGATATCCTTGCTTACCTGAGGGAACTGGAGGCCTTGCCATGGAAGATGTTCTGGGGTCAGGTGAGCCTTAAAGTCGAGCAATACCCTGTTTCGCATGTAACGCTGCGGATATATACCCTGAGCACGCAGCCGGGATGGATTACGCTCTAGGCCGGCAACGATGTGGATTTGGCACAAAAGTTGTACATTTCATGTAAAAGAAGGCGCGCGTGCCGCGGTCGCGGCGTTGTTGCTGGTGTCGGTATCCCACGCCGCTGAGGATCTGGGCAAGCTTCTTGATCCGACCCGTCCCCACCAGGCCGGGCCGGAGGCGCCGGTTACCGCGCAGGAAGCGGTAACCGGGCCGGAACTGCAGTCGACGATGATCTCGACGGTCTTCCGACGCGCCATCATCAGTGGCCGGACCTATAAGGTGGGAGACAAAATAGACGGGGCGGTTATTGCGGATATCCAGCCGTACGAGGTCACGCTCAAGCAGCGCGGTCGCGAAACACGTCTGCGGCTGCTGCCGAGGCTGACGAAAGAACCGAGGATATCCGCCGAGAAGTCGGGCAACGACGGATGAAGATGAGAAAACCGGACAGTCATAAACGCATGCGACATGGGGCCGTGGCGGTTATCGCCATGGCGCTGGCGGCGTGCTCGGCGCCATCCGAGTGGCGCGACTCGGTGCGCGAGAGCATCGACACAACCATGCAGGAATCCAGGAAATCGGCCAAACAACCGGTGCCGGCCGAGATCAGTCAGGCGCTGTTGCCGCCGATCGAGATCAAGCTGCCCGACGGCCGGGTCGCGCCTCTCGAGCCGCGTTTCGATCTCACGGTGAGCAACGCCCCGGCGCGAGACGTGTTCATGGGCTTGGTTGAGGGTACGCCTTACAGCATGGTGGTGCATCCGGACGTAAAGGGCAT
>CAKKQL010000095.1 GCA_919902095.1 Acidiferrobacterales bacterium | reverse complement strand
GCGCCATCGTCATTGACCCGGCCGGGCGCGATCCGATCCGCGCCGACCGCGACTATGTGGTGCAGCTTTCCGATTGGTCAGACGAAAATCCGCATCACGTCCACGCCAAGCTCAAAATGCAGGGCGATTACTACAATTTCAACCAGCCCACGACGATGGATTTTTTTCGTGACGTGGTCAGGGAAGGGCTCGGCGCCGCGCTCGACAAGCGCGAGATGTGGAACCAGATGCGCATGAGCCCGAC
Source organism: Acidiferrobacterales bacterium (assembly GCA_919902095.1). Next base: position 3,780 of record CAKKQL010000095.1, on the reverse strand, counting down.
CGATCTCGCCGACGTGTCCGGTTACACCTACACCTACCTGATGAACGGCACCGCGCCGGCGGATAACTGGACCGGGTTGTTCCGCCCGGGTGAACGGGTGCGGCTGCGCCTCATCAACAGCGGCGCGATGACGTTTTTCGATGTGCGCATCCCGGGACTCAAGATGACGGTGGTCCAGGCTGACGGCCAGGACGTCGAACCGGTGACTGTGGAAGAAATCCGCCTTGGCGTCGCCGAGACCTATGACGTGACCGTCACGCCCAAGGACGAGGCCTACACGATCTTCGCGCAGTCGATGGATCGCACCGGCTTCGCGCGCGGGACGCTCGCGCCGCGCGCCGGCATGACGGCGGCAGTTCCGGCGCCGGACAAACCGGAACCGCTCACCATGGGGGACATGATGGGCGCCATGGGCGGCGGCGCGGGTGCGATGGATCACAGCGCTCACGGCGGCATGGCCATGGACCACAGCAAGCACGCCATGGGCGGTGCCACGGCCACAGGCGGCGCGGCCGCGCGCGCGCGCCACGCCAAGACCGAGTACGGCCCGAGTACGGACATGCGCGTGGACACGCCGCGCACCAACCTCGACGATCCCGGTATCGGCCTGCGCAACAACGGCCGGCGGGTGCTGACCTATGCCGATCTGCACACCCTTGGCGGGCCGCTCGACCCGCGTGCCCCGGAGCGCGAGATCGAGCTGCACCTCACCGGCAACATGGAACGCTACACCTGGTCGCTCGACGGTCTTGAATTCGGCAAGTCCACGCCGGTGCATTTCCGACACAACGAGCGGGTGCGCGTGATTCTGCACAACGACACCATGATGACCCATCCCATGCACATGCACGGGTTGTGGAACGAGCTGGAAAGCCCCGACGGGAAGTTTCAGGCGCGCAAGCACACTATCAACGTGCAGCCGGCGCAGCGCGTCAGTTTTCTCGTGACCGCCGATGCCCTGGGACGCTGGGCCTGGCACTGCCACCTGCTGCTGCACATGGACTCGGGCATGTTCCGCGAAGTGGTGGTGGCATGAACGCGCGCGATCGAGTCACGGAGAATGCAGCGATGATTAACCCACGAGTGAGTTTGTTGATCGCTGCGCTGGTGTTCGGCGTGGCGCCGAGCTGGGCGCAGGACCCGGCGGCTCCGGTAAAGACAGGCGCGGAGGTGGACCATAACAAGATGGACCACAGCAGCACGCCGTCACTAAAGGAGACTGCCGGCGGCGATACCAGTATAGATATGGGCAAGATGGACCACGGAGCCATGCAGGGCGGAGACCCGCCGCCCGACGCCCGCGATCCGCACGCCTATTCGGGCGGTTACACCCTCGATCCGGCCCGGCCGTTGCGAATGGGGGACGAACAAAATTTCGGCTCGTTGTTGGTGGATCGGCTCGAATCGGCGCGCACGCGCGACAACAGCTTCACGACCTACGAGCTGCAGGGCTGGTTCGGCCGCGACTACGACCGCGCAGTGCTCAAGGCCGAGGGCAAGATCGATGGCGGCAAGCTTCAGAACGCGCGCACCGAGCTGCTGTGGGGGCATGCGGTGGCCGCGTACTGGGACACGCAGCTCGGCGTGCGTTATGACAGCGGCGAGAAGCCCGACCGGCGCTGGTTGGCCTTCGGACTTCAGGGGCTGGCTCCTTACTGGTTCGAGGTCGATGCCACGGCCTACGTCGGCGAGGCGGGGCGCACCGCGCTACGGCTGGATGCGGAGTACGAATTGCTGTTGACGCAAAAACTGATCCTGCAACCGAAAGTCGAGACGAATTTCTACGGCAAGTCTGACGCCGCGCGCGGCCTGGGGAGCGGGCTGTCCGATGTTTCCGTGGCGCTGCGTTTGCGCTACGAAATCCGGCGTGAGTTCGCGCCCTACGTCGGGATCGAGCGCAGCAACAAGTACGGCGGCACTGCCGACTTCGCCCGTGCCGCGGGCCAACGGACGTCGGAGTCGCGGGTCGTGGCGGGCCTGCGCTTCTGGTTTTGAGGAATTGAACAACGATGTCAATCCAATTGTTTCCGATCGTATTGTTGCCGGCCGCCTGCGGCGAGCAGCCTGTTAAGGGTGTTCACCCCGCCCCCTGCGGGCGAGGCGGTTCTTTTTCGAAAACGAGATATGACAGGAGGTATTCATAGCCATGGCCGTAATGATGATTTTAATGGTGGTTTGGATGGTTGCGATGGGCCCGCACGGCGGCCACGCGGACCGGGCGCCAGCGCCCGCCGTGCACCAAGAGGCCGCGATGGAAGGAATGGATCACAGTAAAATGAAGATAAATGGCCAAGGTAACGCGGCTGCCACAGATGGTCACTGGATGGCGCCGGAGGACGCGGTAAAGCGGGAAAACCCGGTAGCGGCGAGCGCGGAGTCGCGCGTGCGTGGTAAGCAGCTCTATGCGGCGAACTGTGCGAGCTGTCATGGCGCCGCCGGACGCGGCGACGGGCCGGTCGGCGCGGCGCTCAAGCCCAAACCCGCGAACCTCGCGGCCATGGCCGGGCAGCATCCGGACGGCGACTTCGCGTGGAAGATCGCCAACGGCCGCGGCACGATGCCCGCGTGGAAGGGAACGCTGACGGAGAACCAGATCTGGGACTTGGTCAATTTTGTCCAAGGCCTGGGTGGCCCCGGGAAACGGTCCACGCCCGCGCCGCATCATCCGATGCCGATGCCCGGACACGCCCACTGAGCAAGGAATTGAACGATGAAGCCGATCCAATTGTTCCCGATCATAATATTGTTGACCGCGTGCAGCGAGTCGCCGGTTTCGGCCAAAACGGGCGACGCGCCTGTCTCAACCGTGTCGGCGGCGACCGCGCCGCACGGGCTCGATGCGAAACTTATTGCGCGCGGCGGTGAAGTCTATAAGGCCAATTGCGCCGCCTGCCACGGCGCCAACGCCGAAGGCGCGCCCAACTGGAGCAAGAAGGGACCGGACGGAAAATTCCCGCCACCGCCGCTCGACGCCAGCGGTCACGGCTGGCATCACCCCAAGAGCGCGTTGGTGCAGACCATCAAGGAAGGCACGCTCAAGCTCGGCGGTGGCATGCCGGCGTGGAAAGGGACGCTGACGGACAGCGATATCGAGGCGGTACTTTCCTGGATTCAGTCGCGCTGGCCGGAGGACGTGTACAAGAACTGGGCGCTGATAGACGAGAAGGCACGCCGGGGATTGGCGCGGCACTAACAGGGTGGTGCAAAAGTCCTTCCATGGACTTTTGCACGTCGCGAGGCAAAGCGCAGCTTCTCCTCGCTCCCGGAAAATCAGGCGACTAAACGCCTGATTTTCCGTTGGCACATCCCTGTGCCAAGGCTGCACGGACGACCGGGAGGGCGAAGCCGCAATCAGGCCGTCCCTGGCCTGCGGCCCTCGCCTCGATCCGATCGACGAATATTTTCTTTACCCTTGCGGTCGCGCCGCTTAAAATTCCGGTATCGCCGACACGCGCATGATGCCGCCCCGCACACGATTAATGAAGCCCTGCTCGCTGTGCTCGTTCGTCTTGCCATTAAAGAAGTGGCCACCCGGTAACTGCTCCGGGCGTTACTCTACCTCCTACTTCCCTGTAGTCGTGCTCCTCGCCGGCGCCGTCCTGCTGGTTGCTTGTGGCAAGGAGGAACCGGTCATGCCGCTGACGCCCGGTCAGACGGCGTTTCCGATGGAAAGCATCCTGCAGGGCGCGCGCGTGTACCAGGAGCACTGCGCCCAGTGCCACGGCCCGGACGCGCAGGGCCATCCCGACTGGCGACTCCCGCAGGTCACGGCCGCGCCGC
>CAKKQL010000094.1 GCA_919902095.1 Acidiferrobacterales bacterium | reverse complement strand
TCGCCGTGGCCGACCTGATCCCGGGCTTGCACAAGCGCACCGAGTTCAGCGCCACGCTGCAACAAATCGTGCTGATCGCGCTCGGCGTCACGGTGATCGCCGCGATGCGCGCGGTGCTGCACTAAACAAGCAGCGAGCAGGTTCCCCATGAAGCAATGGTTCATGTTGACGCTGGTGGGCAAGGATCGGCCGGGCATCGTGGCCGGCTTGAGCGGCGTGCTGTACCGGGCGGGCGCCAATCTGGGCGAGGCCTCGATGGCGCGGCTCGGCGGCAACTTCACCATCATGCTGATGGTGGAATCAGAAGCGGACGAGGCGACGCTGCGCCGGCAACTCGATCCATTCGCGCGCACGACGCAGCTGCACGTGCATATCGACCGCATCGAGGGCCGCCTGCACCAGCATGTCGAGCCGAACGTGCGGATCGCGGTGCACGGCGCCGATCGGCCCGGCATTGTCGCGCAGGTGGCGGCGGCGCTGGCGGACGCCGGATTGAATATTCTCGATCTCGATTCCGACGTTGCCGGGACCGCCGACAATCCGATCTATATCATCGCGATCGACGGTTATGCGCCGGGCGGCATGCAGGCGATAGACCGGGCGCTGGAGCCGGTACGGGCAAGCGGCATCGAGGTCCGGTTGACGCCGGTCGATACGCTCGTCGGCTGACGCATGGCGGTCCTGCCCGTACTCGTCTATCCGGACGAGCGCCTGAAACGGATTTCCGCCAGGGTTACGGAATTCAACGACGACCTGCAGCGCCTCATCGCGGACATGGAGGAGACGCTGCGATCATTTCCAGGCTGTGTCGGGCTCGCGGCGCCACAGGTCAACCATTTCCAGCGGATTGCAATTGTGGATGTATCGGCGAAGCCCGGCGTCCGGCACCACGGCCGGCTGCTGCTCGTGAACCCCGAAGTGGTTGCGGAGGCGGGCGAGGTGGTCGGACGCGAGGGTTGTCTGTCCGTGCCGGACTACACCGGCAACGTCGCCCGTGCCGAACGCATCCAGCTGCGGGCGCAAGCCGCAAACGGCGAAACGCGTCACTACGAGTGCGAGGGTTACGAGGCGCGGGCGGTGCAGCACGAGATCGACCACCTCGACGGATTGCTTTTTCTTGAGCGCCTGGTCAGCCGGCGCGATATCTTCCGGCGCAAGGTTTACAAATAGACGTAACCCCGCCGTTGCAGGCGCTCTTCCTCGTCCGGCCCGTAGGGCACAAACTCGATGAAGCCGGGCACATCGTCGTTGCCGATGCCGCGCGAGCGCATCTCGGTCTGGCACATCTTGATTTCGATCACGCCGTCGGCATCGAGGCGCGCCGCGCGGTCCACGATGTGGCGGTATTTCGCATAATTTTTGCGCGCGAAGATCTCCACTTCCGGTCCATGCAGCACGAGCGCAATGCCGGCGCGGCGGTCGGCCGGGCGCGTGTTGCGGGCCAGTTGTTCGGCGCGCGCCAGCAGACCTTCGATTTCCAGCGGCGTGTGCAACGTGACCCGGAACAGGTAGCGCGCGCCCGGTGCGCTTGAGTCGCTCGGCGGTATCGCGGGCGCTTTTTCCGCGGCGACCGCGATACCGCCGGCGAGCATCGCGAGTGCAATCAGGCCGTATGTTACGTATTTCATTCGGGCAAGCATGGCTGTGCGTCCGCCGGTAATGTTAACGCGGAGTCTTTTCAAAACGCAGCGATAAATCCACCGCGGTCACGTTTTTGGTCAAATCCCCCACCGAGATGTAATCCACGCCGGTCTCGGCGATGGCGCGCACATTCACGAGCGTGATGCCGCCGGACACCTCGAGCGGTGCCCGTCGCTGCGTTGTTTTTACCGCCGTATGCAGGGTTTCGAGATCGAAGTTGTCGAGCAGGATGCGGCCGGCGCCGGCCACGAGCGCTTCCTGCAACTGCTGAAGATTCTCAACTTCAATTTCCACCAGCAGGCCCGGCGCCGTCGCGGCCTTGGCGGCCTTGAGCGCGGCCGCGATCGAGCCGGCGGCGGCGATGTGGTTCTCCTTAATAAGGATGCCGTCGTACAGGCCGAGGCGGTGATTGTGCCCGCCGCCGCAGGTCACGGCGTATTTCTGCGCCCGCCTGAGCCCGGGGACGGTCTTGCGCGTGTCGAGAATGACGGTGTGTGTGCCGCGCACGGCCTCGACGTACTGGCGCGTGCGCGTGGCGGTGCCGGACAGGAGCTGCAGAAAGTTGAGCGCGGCGCGTTCGCCGGTAAGGACGCCGCGCGCCGGACCTTCTAGGCGGCATAGCGTCTGACCCGCGCGCACGGCGTCGCCGTCGTGTGCGTCCCAGGCCATGTGTACGCGCGCGTTCACCTGCCGGAATACCTCGTCAAACCACGCTGTGCCACAGAGGACAGCATCCTGGCGCGTGATGACATGCGCGCGCGCCACGCGGCTCTCGGGAATCAGGCCGGCGGTGAGGTCGCCGGAGCCGATATCTTCTGCAAGTGCTCTGCGTACCGTTTCGGTTATGTCCGGGGGAAGTTGCATGGTCGGCATCAATGCGGAGTGCGGAATTCGGAATGTGGAATCTTCAATTATCGGGTTAGCCGGAATGTCGTGTCGTTCAATTCCGCATTAGAATGTTTTGCCGTTGATGAGAAAGTGCACCCAGATACTCGCGGCATAACCGAGCGCAATCGCCCAGGTCCACTTGAGGTGGCTGAAGAAGGTATAGGAGCTGCGCGCCTGGCCCATGAGCGCGACGCCGGCGGCTGAGCCGATGGACAGCAGCGAGCCGCCGACGCCGGCGGTCAGGGTCACCAGCAGCCACTGACCGAGCACCATGTCCGGATTCATGCTGAGGACGGCGTACATGATAGGAATGTTGTCGACGATGGCGGAAGCGATGCCGATGACGATATTCGCCGAGGTCGCACCCAGCCCCTGGTACAGCGATTGCGACAGCACGGCGAGATGGCCGAGCGCGCCGAGGCCACCGACGCACAGCACCACGCCGTAGAAGAACATGAGCGTGTCCCATTCCACGCGCTTCATACTGATGAAGATGTCGAACGGTTTGACCGCGGGCTTGTAGTATTCCTTCAGCGTGAATGCCTCGACGTCGGGTTCCGGGATCGCCGGCGGATGGCGCAGGTCGTCGCGCCGGATGAAATAGCCGTAGACCTTGAGCAGCCCGAGACCGGTCATCATGCCGAGGAACGGCGGCAGGTGCAGGAAGTGATGCATCGCCACCGTCATGCCGATGGTGGCGAGAAACAACGCGATCACGACATAGCCGCCGTATTTGACCGGCGTGTGCTCGGCCGCGACCTCGGGCCGCCCGCCCGGCACCGCCAGTGCCATGAGCGCAGCCGGCACCAGCCAGTTCACCAGCGACGGGATGAAAAGCGCGAAGAACTCGTCGAACCGGACGACGCCTTTCTGCCAGACCATGAGCGTGGTGATGTCGCCGAACGGCGAGAACGCACCGCCGGCGTTGGCGCCGACGACGATGCTGATGCACGAAACCGCCACAAACTTCTTGTTGTCGC
>CAKKQL010000093.1 GCA_919902095.1 Acidiferrobacterales bacterium | reverse complement strand
GGCAGACGCTAAAAATCATCGCAACCGACCCGGGTTCGGTGAAGGATTTTCAGGCGTTCGCCAAGCAGACCGGCAACCCGTTGCTGGAGTCGAGCGAGGCCAATGGCGAGTACGTTTTCGTGCTGAAGAAGGCATAACACGATACAACAGTGCAGGCGCGAAACCGCACGCACGGTTGTATCGTGTAAAAAAATCACGCGTATCGCTTTCACTAAAACCCGCGTATTGACGAGGAGAGAATTATGGTCGGTAAAAACACCAAGAAGATGGCGATTATCGCTACCAAGGGTACCCTGGACTGGGCGTACCCTCCATTCATCTTGGCATCCACCGCTGCCGCGCTCGGCTACGAGGTGCAGATCTTCTTCACCTTCTACGGCCTGCAGCTGCTGAAGAAGAAGCCCAATCTCAAGGTCAGCCCGCTCGGCAATCCCGGCATGCCGATGCCGATGGGCATGGACAAGTGGTTCCCGGTCCTGGGCACGGCGATTCCCGGCATGGAAGCGATGATGACCATGATGATGAAGAGCAAGATGAAGGCCAAGGGTATAGCCAGCATCGAGGAGTTGCGCAGCCTGTGTCTGGAAGCGGACGTGAAATACATCGCCTGTCAGATGACGGTGGACCTGTTCGATTTCTCGCCGCAGGACCTGATTGACGGCATCGAGTACGGCGGCGCCGCCATGTTCCTCGCCTTTGCCGGCGACTCGGATATCTGCCTGTACATATAGGTGTGTCGGGCAAGCAAAGCAGGGTAAAAAAAGGGGGCGGCAACGCCCCTTTTTATGGCTGTCGCGCCGACGCCACCTTGTTGTTTTTGATGCACTCCCGGTCAGGTTTGGCAACCCGACCTATCCGGGAGCAACCCGAACATTCTAGAAAATTAGTTAGAAATCAGTAATATAGAAAATACCTATATGAGCATAGAATAAAATATTGACATTTTTATGAACATGGCTAAATCTAGCCGACGCCAAAATACACAAGCTGATCGGGATACAGATAAGAACAAGGAAAAGAACAAAAGGCTCGTTGGCCTTCGTGTTCGTTCAAGTGACTATCGCAGTCCGTAAGCACGGCCACATCGTGCAACCCGGGTCCTCACGACCCTGTTCAACTTTTCGGAGGAGAGTGTCTATGAAGGTTAAAAAGAGTCTGGTGCTCGCTGCCGCCGTCGCCGCCGTTGTCGCGGCGCCCGGCGCGTTCGCAACCAACGGTTATTATTCGCATGGTAACGGTATGGCCGCTAAAGGCATGGGCGGTGTCGGCATCGCCGTGGCCCAGGACGGCATGGCGACCGCGACCAATCCGGCTAACCAGATGATGGTTGGCAGCAAGCTGACCTTCGGCATGGACTGGTTCCGGCCGTTCCGTTCGGCGAACCGCATCCAGAGCGGGACCGAACTTACCAACTACAAGGACAGCGGGAGCAACGACTACTACATACCAGAGTTCGCTTATGCCTCGACGTTTGGTTCCAGCTCCTCGCTGGGTGTCGTAGTGTATGGCGCGGGTTTGGGTGTGGACTATGGCATCCCCTGGACGGTGTCGGGCGGTACGACCAACCTGTTCGTTCTGTACAAGCAGATGACGATTGCACCGACCTGGGCGACCAAGGTGGGCAACCACTCGTTTGGCGTTTCTTTGAACCTGGTTCGGCAATCCTTTGACGCGCGTGGCCTGCAAGGTTTTGCCGGCTTTACGCCATCGGGCACCACGAATAACCTGACCGATAAGGGCGAAGATGCAGCGACCGGCATCGGCTGGAAGTTCGGCTGGGTCGGTGAGCTGACGCCGGCTATCTCGCTCGGTGCATATTTCCAGCCCGAGACCAACATGTCCAAGTTTGGCCGCTATAAAGAACTCTTTGCAGAGGACGGCGACCTGGATGTTCCCCAGCAGTATGGTATTGGCCTCGCCTGGAAGGCCAGTCCGGCGACGACTGTTGGTTTCGATGTGGCGAAGATCAAGTGGTCCGGCGTCAAGTCAATAAATAACACCGCGGATATCGCGCTGACTGGCCATCAGCTCGGCACGAATGATGGTCTTGGCTTCGGCTGGCAGGACCAGACGGTGTACAAGCTCGGCGTGAGCCATCAGCTCAACAGCAAGTGGACGCTGCGCGCCGGTTACGAGTACGCCAAGATGCCGATCAAGGCCAACGAGACGCTGTTCAACACGATCTTCCCGGCGGTCACCGAGACGCACTACACCTTGGGTGCCACCTGGCAGATGAACAACACCACGGATCTCGGGTTGGCGTACATGTACTCGCCGAGCAAAGAGATCAAGGGTACGGGTAGCCAAGCAGCCAGCGGTATGACCAACCCCGACCTGAAGATGAACCAGAACTCGCTGGGCATTTCGCTGAACGTGAAGATGTAAGCCAGCGGAATCCGATGCGGGTTCAAAAAATATGATGTTGTAATTAAACGAAGGGCCGGAATCGATTCCGGCCCTTTTTTTATTTTTGCGGGCTTGAGGAGAGTGACATGCTCAACAAACTATTGAAGGTGTTTTTTGTTGCATTGATGTTCGGTCTCGGCAGCGCTACGGCGCGCGCCGACGTGCTGAAGCCGTACGTGCTGGGCGACACCCTGCCGGGGGACTTCAATCAGGTTGTGGAGAAAGTCAAAGCGGCGTTGACCGCCAATGGATTCCAGGTTGTGGGCACCTATACGCCGTATCCCAAGGCCATGGCGATTGCCGCCACGAATCCGGAACTGATTGCGGCGGCGTCTAAGGCCAAGAATGGCGGTTTCGGCGTCGCGCAGCGCGTGGCGGTGACCGAGTACAAGGGCAAGATCCAGGTGTCGTACGTCAATCCGGCCTATCTCGGCACGGCCTACGGCCTCGGCAAGCTCGAGGGCGTGTCCGCCAAGCTCAAGACCGCGCTCGGCGCCACCCAGACCTTCGGCTCGAAGGGCATCGAGGAGGCCGACCTGAAGCCCGGTGTGTACCGTTATGCGATGTTCATGCCGTATTTCAACGATGTGGACAGCCTCAACGAACACAAGGACTACAAGACGGCGGTGGAAGCGGTCGAGAAGAACCTCGCGGCGGGCGCTGGCGGGACGGTGAAGATTTATCGCATCGATATTCCGGGCAAGGAAATCAGCGTCTTCGGCGTCGGCATTCCGAAGGGTATGGTTGACGGCCCGGAGAACTCCGGCAACCGCGACACCGACAAGGAGGTCATGGACATCGTTGACTGGCAGGACCTGCGCCACACGGCCTTTCTGCCTTACGAGTTGATGGTGCAGGGCAACCAGGTGATCGCATTGCGCGGTCGTTATCGCATCGCGCTGCATTTCCCCGATACGAAGATGGCCGGTGAGCACGGCTTCACCAAGATCATGTCGGCGCCGTGGGGTATACAGGTCGCGCTCGAGGCGGCTGCCGGGTACAAGCGGATACTGCAATAATCATTCACACAGGAGGATAATTCATGACAGTCGTACGCATGCGGTCGAGCATTGCCGGCTTCTTCGTGTTGTTGTCCCTGGCGCTGGGCGTACAGGCCAGCCCGCTGTTCCATAACGTCAACTGGCTCTGGTTCACGGTGTTCGTGGGCGCCAACCTGTTCCAGAGCGGCATCACCGGCTGGTGCCTGATGGACAAGATTTTGGCCAAACTCGGCGTCCCGACGACGGAGAAGGGCTGCGCGAGTTGCTAGGCCGGGAACCTGCCAGGCAGTGATATCGGGCCGGCATTGCCGGCCCGTTTTTTTTAAGTTGACAGGATATTGGAGGCTGCTTCAATTACGGATAATCCGACCAGCAAGCCAGCCGCGATAATGAAAGCGACCGTCCCCAATGACAGCGCCACGACCGGCGATGCCGCCGCCGCGGCCGACCCGCTCAAGCTCCTCGGCCAGGTGCTGTCGGCCGCGGTGCGCGTGAAGGCGTCCGATATCCACCTGCGCACGCACAATCATCCGATCCTGCGGGTAGACGGCAGCCTGCGTGCCATTCGCGAGCTTCCACCGTTGTCCCCGGAGATGATGGAGCGCATGGCCCGCGGCATCATGTCGCCGCGGCAGCAGGCGATCTTCGAGCAATCCCATCAGGTGGACCTCTCGATCGGCTTCAAGGACATCGGGCGTGTGCGCGCCAACGTCTTCTACCAGCGTGGTGTTATCAGCATGGTGCTGCGTGTCATCAGCGCCAACATCCCGACGCCGGCCGAGCTGCGCCTGCCCGATATTGTCGCCGGTTTTATCCGGGCTGAACGCGGGCTCGTGCTCATCACCGGCGCCACCGGTTCCGGCAAGTCCACGACGCTCGCCGCGCTCGTCAACGAAATCAACCTCAATCGCAGCGAGCACATCATCACGATCGAGGACCCGATCGAGTTTTTGTTCGCGGAAAAGCGCTCCATCATCAGCCAGCGCGAGGTGGGCGTGGATACCGTGAGTTTCGCGGACGCCATGCGTGCCGCTTTGCGCGAAGACCCGGACGTAATCCTGCTCGGCGAGATGCGCGATCCGGAAACGATCGAGATTGCCATGACCGCGGCCGAGACCGGCCATCTGGTGTTTTCCACGGTACACTCGCCGGCGGCGGCCGAGACCGTTTCCCGCATCATCACGTCGTTCCCGCCGGAGGCGCAGGTCAGCATCCGCGCCAAGCTCGCGCAGAACCTGCGTGGGGTCGTGAGCCAGCGCCTGGTGCCGCACAAGGGTGGTCAGTCGCGCGTCGTGGCGTGCGAGGTCATGACGGTCTCGGCGCTGGCGCGCGAGTACATACTCGATCCGCTCAAGATCAAGGAACTCGCCGATCTCATCAAGAAAGGCACGATGGCCGAAGGCATGATGAGTTTCGATGCTTCGTTGCTGGACCTGTATCGTAAGGGCGAGATCGACGAGGATACGGCGCTGCAAAATGCCACGAGCCCGACCGACCTGAAGCTCAAGCTCCAAGGTTACGTCTGAGTCCGGCCGCCGCCCCGGCGCGCTTGACCGGCGCTATACCAAATCCGCAACACTTATGGTCAAATCCCCTGTCCTGAAGCACTTCTGAAACCCCATGGCGGATCGCAGACTACAAGTCTTTCACACGGTGGCGCGGCTTCTGAGCTTTACCAAGGCCGCGGAAACGCTGCACATGACGCAGCCGGCCGTGACGTTCCAGATCCGCCAGCTGGAGGAATATTTCAACACCCGGCTCTTCGATCGCACGCACAACAAGATCAGTCTCACCGCTGCCGGTGATCGCGTGTTTCAGTACGCCGACAAGATACTGTCGTTCTACGGCGAGATGGAGAGCCAGGTGCGCGAACTGACCGGTGATGTCAGCGGCATTCTGATTATCGGCGCCAGCACCACCATTGCGGAATACGTGCTGCCGATGCTCTTGGGCGAGTTCAAGGAAAAGAACCCGGGCATCAACATCCGCCTCAAGGTCTCGAATTCCATGGGCATCGTGCACATGGTCGAGGACAACTCCGTGGACGTCGGCATCGTCGAGTCCCCGATCAGCAACAAGAACCTCGTGGTCGAGGTCTGCTGGCACGACAAGCTGGTGCTCATCTGTCCGCCACAGCACCCGTTGGCCAAGAAGGCCTCGATCCGCGGCCAGGACCTCGTCGGCCTGCCGTTCGTCTGCCGCGAGGAGGGCTCCGGCACACGCGAGTACATCAGCGAATACCTGGCGAAAAACGACATGACCCACAACGACCTGGACGTGAGCGTCGAGCTGGGCAATCCGGAGGCGATAAAGAGCGCGGTCGAGGCCGGCCTCGGCGTGTCCATTGTTTCCCAGGCGACCATCGTCAAGGAACTCAAGCTCGGCACGCTGGCCGCGCGCCCCCTCGAGCCGCCGTTCGAGCGGCCGTTCTCACTGGTGTTCCAGCGGCAGAAGTTCCGCCTGCGTGCCATGGACGAGTTCATGAACTTCGCCCACGAGCACTGCGAGCAGCGGGCCTCGAAGCTGAAGAAGTAACGCCCGCCGAATGCGCTGTCGTATCGCGTAATCCGCCCCGGCGGACGTCACCGTGAGCAACAAAACCGCAAACCGCCTGCTTGAGATTCTCGACCGCCTGCCTGACGAGCAGGCGCAGCATCTGCTTGAATACGCCGAGTTCCTGTTCGCCCGCCACGGCCGGGAGGCGGAGGTGTCGGCGCCACTCGACATCGAACGTCCAGCGGCGGAGAACGTGGTGGTCGCCATCAAGCGCCTGCGCGCGACCTATCCGATGCTCGATCCGGCCAAGCTCCTGAACGAGGCCCACGACCTCATGAACCAGCATGTCATGCAGGGCCGCGGTGCGGTGGAGGTCATCGATGAACTGGAAATCCTGTTTCGGCGCCACTATGAACAGCTTGCCAATGACCGCGACTAGTGGCCAACTCAAAAATCCCCAAAGCGTCTAAAAACGGAAATGATCTTGAACCGCCAGGGCGCCAGGGTCGCCAGGAAAAGCAATTTCTTTAATCCCCGAATCCTGGCGTCCTGGCGGTTGATTTCATTTTTGAGGCAGTTTCTAAACCGGGTTCTCGCTGTTCTCTGCGCCTTTCATCCCTGCGTCAGGTGCTCCCGTTCATGAGCAGCTTCTAGTTGAAGCTCAAAAACTCGCGGCGCGCGGACACGACCTTGTGCAGGTAGCGCCGGGTTTCGTCGTACGGCAACTGTGCGCGCAGGCGCTGGTAGATCTCCGGCGGTTGCAGGCTGTTGATGACGTTCACCGCCTCGTCCCTGTTTTTCGAGAACGCCCGCAGCACGTTTGACGGCCCGGTGTTATAGGCCGAGATCACGCAGTACTCGCGCGCAATCGGATTCTCCACGCGTTCGAGCTGCTTGAACGACAGAATGTTCAGGTAGGCCACGCCGAGCTCGATGTTGTTTTCCGGCTCGAACAGGTAGTGCTTCGACGGGATGCCGTCCTCGCCCTTGGCGATGCGCCAGCCCTCGCGCCCGCCGCTGGCGGGCACCAGCTGCATCAGGCCGTAAGCCGGTGCCGAGCTCACGGCGAACGGATTGAAGCCGCTTTCGGTCTTGATGATGGCGAACACCAGGCTCGGACTGATGCGGTATTGCTGCGCGTAGCGGTTCACCAGCGTGCGGTATTTCTCCGCCTGGCGGTGCGCGAAGTTGCTCGCCATCGTGAATTTGACGAACGTCGAGGTTTTTTCGCCGCCGTCCACCGCCACCGTGCGCGTCCCGCGGCCTGTCAGCAACTGCCCGGCGAACGCCTCGGCCTGCTCCGGCGTGGCGATGGGCCGTCCGCGTGCATCCAGCACCAGCCCGAGCAGATACGGCTGCCTGTCGCTGCTCAGCTTGACGGCGCTGTCGGAAAAGAGATCGGTGGCGCGCGGGTCGTCGGGGGTGAGCAGGGTGGTGACGGTGGCATTCCTGAGGCTCGCGACCGCGTTGTTCTCGTCCACGGTCTCGACCGTGATTTCGCCGCTGTCGAAATTCACGATCGCGCGGCTCTGGTAGTTCTGGGTGTACTTGACGTAGTGCTTGGGTGTGGCGATTTTGACTTCCTTTTTGCCCCAGGTCTTGCCGACTTCGCCGCGTAACAGCGCCACGAGGTTGTCATACTCGCGCTTGACGCGCTTGGCGTCCGCCAGCAGCAGGCGCGGGTCGCGTTCATAGGCGTCGGCACGGCGCTTCAACGCCTGCTTGACGGCCTGCTGCGGATCGCCGGAGCGGGCGATGTTGGCGGCACTGCGCGCGGTATTGACCGCGTCGAGCACCTGATACGGGGAGGCGGAACCCGTGGTCTGGCAGGCGGCGGTCAGCGCCGCGAGGCCAAGCGCCAGCAACGGGCCGCGGCGTGGCCGCCGGCGGTTACAGGATCTCCGACGCATAATCCGCGAGCCGCGAACGCTCGCCGCGCTGCAAGGTAATGTGGCCGCTGTGTTCCCAGGGCTTGAAGCGGTCCACGACGTAGGTCAGGCCCGAGGTCGTTTCCGTGAGGTACGGCGTGTCGATCTGGGCGATGTTGCCGAGACAGACGATCTTGCTGCCCGGGCCGGCGCGCGTGATGAGCGTCTTGATCTGGTGCGGGCTCAGGTTCTGGGCCTCGTCGATGATCAGGAATTTCTTGAGAAACGTCCGGCCGCGCATGAAGTTGAGCGATTTGATGCGGATGCGGCTCTTGAGCAGGTCATGCGTGGCCGCGCGGCCCCAGGCGCCGTGCTCCTGGGTGGCGTTCTCCTGCAACACGTCGAGGTTGTCCTCGAGCGCGCCCATCCACGGGCCCATCTTCTCCTCCTCGGTGCCGGGCAGGAAGCCGATGTCCTCGCCCACGGGTACCGTCTGGCGCGTCATGATGATCTCGCTGTAACGCCGGCTCTCGAGCGTCTGGGTCAGCGCCGCCGCGAGCGTGAGCAGCGTCTTGCCGGTGCCGGCCTGGCCGAGCAGCGTCACGAAATCGACCTCCGGGTCCATGAGCAGGTTGAGCGCGAAATTCTGCTCGCGGTTGCGCGCGGCGATGCCCCAGACCTTGTTGCGCTCGGAGGTGTAGTCTTTCAGCACCTCGATGATGGCGGCGTTGCCCTCAACGCGGCGCACCACGGCCTCGAACGGGTGCTCGTCGTCGGTGTGGAGAAACTGGCTGGGAAACCAGCTGCGCGCCTTCGGTCCCTTGAGACGGTAGAAGGTGCGGCCTTCCTCCTTCCACGATTCCATGTCCTTGCTGTGCGTGTCCCAGAAGTTGGCGTCGAGCCGGTCCTTGCCGGTGTACAGCAGGTTGGCGTCGTCCAGCACCTGGTCGTTGGTGTAGTCCTCGACGCGGATGCCGAGGGCATGTCCCTTGATGCGCAGGTTGATGTCCTTGGACACCAGCACCACCTCGCGGTCCGGGTGGCTCTTGCCGAGATCGAGGGTGATGCCGAGCAGCGTGTTGTCCGGGCTGCTGGTGGACATGCCGTTGGGCAGATGCGCGTGCACCGCCTCCATGTGGAAATACAGCCGTCCGGTCTCGATGTCGGGCGTGACCGAGGGCAGCTTGACGCCGCGGGAGATGTCGCCGTTGGCCTTTTCCACCAGGCTGTCGAGCAGGCGGCTGACCTGGCGCACGTTACGCGCCACCTCGGACATGCCGACCTTGGCGTGGTCCAGTTCTTCGAGGACGACGATCGGGATGTACAGGTCGTGCTCGTGAAACCGGAGGATGGCGGTGGGGTCGTGGATCAGGACGTTGGTGTCGAGGACGAAGATCTTGTGCTTGGTGGCCATTGAATCGGTGTCGAACGCCTAAAGTTTGTCGAGTTCCTCGAGTACCTGCTGCACGTGCCCGGGCACTTTCACGCCGCGGAATGCCTGGCGCAGTTTTCCAGTTTCATCGAACACGAAGGTGCTGCGTTCGATGCCCAGGTATTTTCTGCCGTAGAGCGATTTCTGCCTGATGACACCGAAGGCGCGACACAGCTTGCCGTCCGGGTCGGCAATGAGATCGAACGGCAAGCCGTACTTGGATCTGAACTTCGCATGCGCGGCGAGACTGTCGCGCGACACCCCCAGAACGACGGCGTGGCGCAGATCGAGCTCCCAGAGGCGGTCGCGGAAGTCGCAGCTCTCGGCGGTGCAGCCGGGGGTGTCGTCCTTGGGGTAGAAATAGAGCACCACGCGCTTGCCCTTGAGGTCGGTCAGGCGCAGGGTTTTGCCGGCGGTGGTCTGGACCGTGATGGCAGGCAGCGCGCGGACGCCGGCCTTTTTGGCGGCGGACCGGGGTTTCTTCCGGGGCACCGGCTTCACGCGGGCTTTGGGGGTGACCGCTCGGCGCGGACGTTTTTTGGTGGCCATGATGCAACCTGGATACCTGCCGGCATTGTAGCGCGAACGACCCGGCGGCAACAGCGCGGCTAGTCGGCCTCGCGCTCGATGGTGCAACAGTGCGCCGCGCCGGTGTCGGCGTCCACCGCGCTCAGCACGGCGCCGGTCACCGGGTTGGGGCGGAACGTGGTGCAGCCCTTGAGGCCGAGGTCGTACGCGCGGTCATAAATATCCTTGAAGTCCGCGAACGGGAAATCCTGCGGCACGTTGATGGTCTTGGAAATGGAGTTGTCGACGTACGGCTGCAGCGCCGCCTGCATCGCGAGGTGTGACGCCGGCGGGAGCTGGTGGGTGTTGACAAAGGTGGATGGCAGCGGACCCTCCGGGTTCAGCAGGCGCCAGCGGCGGAAGGCGTCGTCCCGCAGTTCGTATTCGGCGTAGCTGCCATCGAGTTCGAGCAGGCGCCGGCTGAAGCAGAAGTCGTACACCGGCTCGAGCCCGCTCGAGATGTTGTTCGCGAGCAGGCTGATGGTGCCCGTGGGCGCGATGGCGGTGAGATGGCTGTTGCGAATGCCGTGACGCGCGATGCCTTCCTGGATTTCGGCCGGCAGCTGCCGGGCAAACTCGCCGGAGAGATACTTGTCGCGCTCGAAGAACGGGAACGGCCCCTTCGCCTTCGCGAGCCCGGTCGAGGCGGCGTAGGCGGCGTAGCAGATGGCGCACATGGCCTCCGCGGCGAGCCTTCGTGCCGGCTCCTCGGCGTAGTGCAGGCCGAGCAATATCAGCGTATCCGCAAGCCCGGTGAGGCCGAGACCGATGCGGCGGCTGGCGCGCGCCTGTTCCGCCTGCGGCGCGAGCGGGAACTGCGAGGCATCAATCACGTTGTCCATGAGGCGCACGGCGACGGCGGCGGCCGCGCGCAGGTCGTCGAAATCGAGGCGCGCCTTGCCGGTGAACGGCTCGCGCACGAACGCCGTGAGGTTGAGTGAGCCGAGGTCGCAGGCGCCGTAGGGCGGCAGGGGAATTTCCCCGCACGGGTTGGTCGCGCTGATGTGCTCGCGGTACCAGAGATTATTGAGCCGGTTGATGCGGTCGATGAACAGCACCCCGGGCTCGGCGTAGTCATAGGTAGCGCGCAGGATGCGTTCCCACAGCGCCCGCGCGCGCACGCGCCGGATGACGCGGCACGGCACCGGCCCTTGGCGGCCCGACCAGCCGCGCTCCACGATTTCGCCGTTACCGGCGATGTCCTCGGCCGGAAACACCAGCGCCCAGTCCTGATTCTGGCGCACGGCCAGCATGAAGTCGTCGCTCACCAGCACCGACAGGTTGAAGTGGCGCAGCGCGCCCGGGCTGCGCTTGGCGTCGATGAATTCCTCGATGTCCGGATGGTCGCAGCGCAGCGTGGCCATCATCGCCCCGCGGCGGGCGCCGGTGGACAGCAGCGTGGCGCACATCGCATCCCAGATGCGCATGAACGATACCGGACCCGAGGCGATGGAGCCGACACTCTTGGCCGGCAGACCCGTGGGCCGCAGCGTCGAAAAGTCGTAACCCACGCCGCCACCCTGCTGCATGGTGAGCGCGCCTTGTTTGAGACTGTCGAAGATGCTGTCCAGGGAATCTTCGATCGTGCCCATGACGAAGCAGTTGAACAGCGTCACGCGCCGGCCGGTGCCGGCGCCGGCCTGGATACGTCCGCCGGGCAGGAATTTGAAGTCCTGGAGAATGTCGTAGAACCGCTGCTCCCAGCCGGCCGGGTCGTTCGGCTCCACGGCCGCGAGCGCGCGCGCGATGCGCCGCCAGGTGTCCTCGAGGGTGCGGTCGCGGATGACGTCGCCGTCGCGCCAGCGGTATTTGGTGTTCCAGATGTGGCGCGCGATGTCGGCGCGGAAGGGGTCTGCGTTCATGGGGAAATCGCCGTTGGCGACATTCATGTCATTGTACGCCGAAGCAGCGGCCTTAACAGCTTGAGCGACCGGGTGTTGAGCACGTCGGCTTTCGTGAGCCAGCCGCGTCGC
>CAKKQL010000092.1 GCA_919902095.1 Acidiferrobacterales bacterium | reverse complement strand
ACCTGCTCACGCAGGCGATGACCTCGAAATTGTAATAAATTTAATGGACAGGATTCACAGGATTAACAGGATTAAAACTGAAACTCGATTGGTTTTTTTAAAATCCTGTAAATCCTGTTAATCCTGTCTATTCAGAGATTATTTTTTTATGACTTCAACGATGCCGAATTTAATGCCCGCGCTGCCGGAGATCTTCGTGTTCTCCATGGCCTGCGTCATCCTGGTCGTGGACCTGTTCCTCACCGAGCGCCGCCGCGTGGTTTCCTATGCGCTGACCCAGCTTACGCTGGTGGGCGCCGCGGCGCTGACCCTCAATGGGTTTTCCACCACGAGTGTCTATACCTTCAACCAGATGTTCGTGGCCGACCCGCTGGCGGACGTACTCAAGCTGGCGATCTACGCGCTGGCGTTCTTCGCCTTTGCCTACTCGCGCACCTATCTGCGCGACCGCGAGATGTACCGCGGCGAGTACTTCGTGCTCGGCCTGTTCGGCGTGGTCGGCATGATGGTGATGGTGTCGGCGAGCCATTTCCTGACGCTGTATCTGGGGCTCGAACTGCTGTCGCTGTCGCTCTATGCCATGGTCGCGTTCCAGCGCGATTCGGCCCAGGCGACCGAGGCGGCGATGAAGTACTTCGTGCTGGGCGCCATCGCCTCCGGCATGCTGCTCTACGGCCTGTCCATGCTCTACGGCGCCACCGGCAGCCTTGAGATCCCCGCTGTGCGTCAGGCCATCGCCGGCATGTCGTCCGACGACATTATTCTGATCTTTGGCCTGGTATTCGTCATCAGCGGGCTCGCGTTCAAGCTCGGCGCGGTGCCGTTCCACATGTGGGTGCCGGACGTGTACCACGGCGCGCCCACGGTGGTGACGCTGTACATTTCCTCGGCGCCCAAGGTCGCGGTATTCGCCCTGGTGATGCGCCTGCTGGTGGGCGGGCTGGAAGATCTGGCCGCGTCCTGGCAGCCGATGCTGATGATCATGGCGGTGTTGTCCATGGGCCTCGGCAATCTGCTCGCCATTGCCCAGGACAACCTCAAGCGCATGCTGGCGTATTCCTCGATCTCGCACATGGGCTTCTTCCTGCTCGGCATCCTGAGCGCGACGCCGAACGGCTACGGCTCGGCGATGTTCTATGTATTGGTGTACGCGGTCATGAGCCTCGGCGCCTTCGGCATGATCGCG
The DNA here is from genome assembly GCA_919902095.1 of Acidiferrobacterales bacterium. Next base: position 8,942 of record CAKKQL010000092.1, on the reverse strand, counting down.
CTGCTGTCGCGCGCCGGTTTCGAGGCCGAACGGCTCGAGGATTTTCGCGGGCTTAACCAGCGCCATCCGTGGTATGCGTTCCTGATGCTGCTGCTGATGCTCTCCATGGCCGGCGTGCCGCCGACCGCCGGCTTCTACGCCAAGCTCATGGTGATCCAGTCCATCGTGCGCGTGGACCTGATGGGGCTCGCGGTGGCGGCAGTGCTGTTTGCCGTCATCGGCGCCTATTACTATCTACGCGTGGTGAAGTTCATGTACTTCGACGACGCGCGCGAGGCGACCACGGTCGCGGCGCCGCGCGACCTGCGCTGGCTGTTGAGCTTGAATGCGCTCGCGCTGCTCGCGATTCTCCCCTGGGCCGGCTGGCTCATTGACCTCTGCAGCCGGGCCATCCTTGCGATTTCCTAGATTTCTTCCGGCCCCGCGCGCGTTCGTCGGCGGGCGCTGTCCATGACCGGGAAAAACTCCTAGACTGGCCGGGCACAATCAGGATCTTATCTTGGTCACGCCGTTCGGCGAGGAGAGAAACATGGAAAAACACACTTCGGTAATGAAGCGGGAAAAGCGGACGTTCAACTACATCATTCTGGCCCTGCTTGTGGCCGCAATCGCGGCGTGGATTGTGTGGTATCCAAAATAAATCGCCCGCCGCAGTCAAAACAAAAATGCCCCCGCTTGGCGGGGCATTTTTGTTTTTCCCATCCTTCCTAGAAGGATGGCAGTATTTTTATGTCGTTGAATGGCATCTCGTCCGGCTTGCGCGCTGCCTGAATATTATCGGCGGTTACGCGCGTCTCCGCGGTCGGCGCCGAAACGTCTGCCGGCTTCTGGGTTTCGGTTGCGTCGCGTCCGCGGTCAGCTGCCGATTCGGCAGCTGACGCGAGCGGGGAAAACACAACCCATGCGGCGGTCACTGCCGCTATCGGGACTGGGCGCTTCATTTTCTCTACCTCGTGGGTCGTTGTTTTTATAACAACCCGCTGTGCAAGCGGGCCATCTCAAGATAGCACAGCCGGGACGGGACGGCAGCCGGCCGGGCGTGCCTGAACCGCCGCCCGTCCGACCCCGGCTTTATTGCCTGGGCCCGCCCCGCCACGTAAAATTGCCCGCCATTCCTGACAGGACCCGGCCGTGGACCAGATTCTGGTTGAACACAATCCTTCGCCCATGAAGCTCGACGTCATCGGCGTCTACGACTGGCCGACCTGGAGCAAGGAGCCGTCCACCTTTCCCTGGACCTATGACCGGAAGGAGACCTGCTATCTCCTCGAAGGCGAGGCCATCGTCACGCCCACCGGCGGCGCGCCGGTCCGGATTGTCGAGGCGGATCTGGTGAGCTTCCCCGCCGGCATGTCCTGCACCTGGGAGATTCTCCAGCCGGTGACCAAGCATTACCGCTTCGGCTGATGACGCCCCCTTACACTGAAAGTGAGCGCCGGTTGCGCGCGGTGGTGCGCGCTTTCCTGAGCCCGGGCGTGTGGCTGGTGGTGGGCGTGCAGTTTCTGATGCAGCTCGTGCTGCGCCAGGGGCTGCCGGTGGGCGAGGCCGGACCGGACCCGCTGCTCACGCTGGCGCTGGCGGCGTTCATGATGGGTTTTGCCTATCTGCAGGCCGGCGCGTATCGCGGGCTGGCGCAGGGCGCGGAACGCCTGACGCTGCGGGAAACGGCGACCGCCGGCGCCGCGCTGTTCGTGCGCTTTCTCTGGCTGTTTCTCAAGCTCGGGCTGGCCGCGGCGCTGGTGTTTAACCTGCTCGCGTTGCTGCTGCTGACCGGCGCCGACATGCGGCCCGAGGCGCTGCTGCGGCAGCTTGTTCCTTATATTGCCCCGCTGCTGGCCGCACTCGGCTTCGTCTTTGCTTACTGGCTGCCGCTGGTGTTCGTGAGCGGCGATTTCCGCCTGTTCGCCACTTGGCGGCGGGCGCTGGCCACGGCCTGGCAGCGTTTGCCGCAGTCGGGGTTTCTCGCTTTGATCCTGTTCCTGCCGGTGGCGTTGTTCGCGCTGCTGCCGGAGGCGACACCCGCGGCCGTGCTGCTGCCGTTGTCGCTGATCGCGAGCCTGTTCGGCTGGATTGCCTATATCTATTGCGCCGAGTGGCTGCGCGATCAGTCGCCGCGCGCGCCGATCAGCGGCTGAAAAAGACGGTATTCCTTGAAATCGCCGGCACGCGCCGGTAGACTTCGCCGTCCTGCTGCGGGGTGGAGCAGTCTGGCAGCTCGTCGGGCTCATAACCCGAAGGTCGCAGGTTCAAATCCTGCCCCCGCTACCAATTATGAGAAGAACAATAAGGCCCCGATATACGGGGCTTTATTGTTTGACCGCCAGGACGGTGGAAATGGCGCGAGAGCGCAGGGATGCGCGTAGCGCCTGATGCGCAGGGAGGTCGCGAGTGGTGACCGCCAGGGATGGCGGAAAATAGCGCGCGTACATGGATTTGCGTAGCGTCGGTACACGCGGACCTGTGTGGCGCCGGCACATCCTTTGAAGTGCCGGCCCGAAGCGCCTATAATCCCGGCCGACGATGGGCAGTACCGAGAAGTGGGCCGCGCGCCCACTTTTGTTTTATGGGGTCTGAGAAGCGATGCGCGAGGAAATATCCGTGCCGCATAAGGCCGGGATGTCGAGCGCGACCGATTGGCGGCGCCTGCTCGAACCGGGCGTGAGCGCGCTTGGTTTTGAGCTCGTGGACGCGGAGCTGGTGGGCGGTAACCATCACGCCACGCTGCGGGTCTATATAGATAGCCCCAAGGGCGTGGTCGTTGACGACTGTGCGCGTGTCAGCCGCCAGTTGTCGGCGTTGCTCGACGTGGAGGACCCGGGCCTTAGCGACTACACCCTCGAGGTGTCCTCGCCCGGGCTCGACCGGCCGTTGGCGACACCGGCGCATTTTCGCCGCTTCGCCGGCGAGACGATTAAGGTCAAGCTCGCGCGGCCGCTGGCGGGGCGCCGGAAGATTACCGGCCGTCTGGCGCAGGCTGCGGACGATCATGTGGTGGTCGAGGCCGAGGGCGTGGGCGGCGTGATCGAGAAATTTACGCTGGCGTACGCCGATATCGAGCGCGCCAGGCTGGTTCCGAAGCTTTGATGTGGGCACGATGGGCGTTTTCTTGAACAGTGCAGGCGGGAGTTGCTATGGGCAATGAAGTCTTGATGATTGTCGACGCGGTTTCGCGCGAGAAGGGCATCGACAAGGAAATTATTTTTCAGGCCGTTGAGGCGGCGCTGGCCACGGCCACGCGCAAGCGCCACAAGGGCGACATCGACGCGCGCGTCGCGATCCATCGCGACACCGGCACGTACGATACGTTCCGCCGCTGGGAAGTCATTCTCGACGAAACCGACCCGGTCGAATTCCCCGATCGCCAGATCAAGCTAACCGAGGCGCTGGCCACGCAGCCCGGCATCCAGGTGGGCGAGTTCATCGAGGCGCCGCTGGAGCCGGTGGATTTCGGCCGCATCGCCGCGCAGGCCGCCAAGCAGGTCATCATGCAGAAGGTGCGCGAGGCCGAGCGCGACCAGACCGTCAACCTGTACAAGGACCGCAAGGACCAGATGGTCACGGGCGTGGTCAAGCGCCTCGAGCGCGGCGACGTCATCGTCGACCTCGGCAACGCCGAGGCGCTGCTGGCCAAGACCGCCATGATCCCGCGCGAGGGCCTGCGCCCGGGCGACCGCATCCGCGCGCTGCTCGAGGACGTGCGCTCGGTGCCGCGCGGCCCGCAGCTGTTCCTGTCGCGCATCTCGCCCAAGTTGATTATCGAGCTGTTCAAGCTCGAGGTGCCGGAGGTGCACGAGGGTCTGATCCAGATCCACGGCGCCTCGCGCGATCCCGGGCTGCGCGCCAAGATCGCGGTCAGCTCCAAGGACCCGCGCATCGACCCCATCGGCGCCTGCGTCGGCATGCGCGGCTCGCGCGTGCAGGCGGTCTCGAACGAGCTCGCCGGTGAGCGCGTGGACATCATCCAGTGGTCGGAGACGCCGGCGCAGTACGTCATCAACTCGCTCGCGCCCGCCGAGGTGCAGTCGATCGTCGTGGACGAGGAGCTGCACGCCATGGACGTGATCGTGGACGAAAAACAGCTGTCGCAGTCCATCGGCCGCGGCGGGCAGAACGTGCGCCTGGCCTCCGAACTCACCGGCTGGACGCTCAACATCATGACCGAGGAGGCGGCGCAGGAAAAAGGCACCTCCGAGACGACCAAGGCGATCCAGGTGTTCATGGATCAGCTCGACGTGGACGAAAACGTCGCCACCGTGCTGGTGCAGGAAGGCTTCACCAGTCTCGACGAGGTTGCCTACGTACCCAAGCAGGAGCTGCTCGGGATCGAGGAATTCGACGAGAACCTCATCGACGAGCTGCGCAACCGCGCGCGCGACGTGCTCCTGACCAAGGCCATCGCCCAGGAAGAGAAGCTCAGTCTGGCGCAGCCGGAACCGGACCTGCTGGAGATGGCCGGCATGGACGAAGACACGGCGCACCGCCTCGCGGCCGCCGGCATCAAGACGCGCGAGGAACTCGCCGAGCAGGCGGTCGACGATCTGCTGGCGATCGAAGGCATGACCGAGGAACGCGCGCGCGAGATCATCATGACCGCGCGCGCGCCGTGGTTTGAAGCGAAGCAGGAAGGCTGAGGAACCGCACGCACGAGAACATGAGTCAGATCACCGTCAAAGGTTTTGCAGAACAGATCGGCGTGCCGCCCGAGACGCTCCTGCGCCAGCTGGCGTCGGCCGGCGTGGCCGACAAGCAGCCGGACGACGCGCTCAGCGACGAGGAAAAGGAACAGCTGTTCCATTTCCTGCGTGCGAGCCACGGCGCCTCGGACGAGGGCGCGGCGCGACGCAAGATCACGCTCAAGCGCAAGTCCACGAGCCAGGTGATCCAGAGCACGCGCACCGGCCCATCGCGCGCCGTGCAGGTGGAGGTGCGCAAGAAACGCACCTTCGTCAAGCGCACCGAGATCGAGGAGGCCGCGCCGGTTGAGGCCGCCGCGCCCGTGCCCGTGCCGGCGGAAGTGATCGAGGCGCCCGCCGTGCCGGCGCCGGCCGCGGTCGAGGTGGCAGCGGCACCGGCGCCGGCCGCGGTCGAGGCCAAGAAGCCCGCGCCCGTGGCAGCGGCGAAGGAGCCGTCCAAGGACAAGCAGCGCAAGGCCAAGCTCGAGCGCATCGAAGAGCGCGAACGCCAGGAGCTGCACCTCGCCGACGGCAAAAAGCCCAAGCGCAAGACGCGGCTCGTCCAGAAACGGCACGTGGTGACCAGCACCACTGGTCAGCACGCCTTCGAGAGACCCACGGCACCGGTGGTGCGTGAGGTGGCGCTGCCGGAGACCATCACGGTCGCCGAGCTCGCGCAGAAGATGTCGGTCAAGGCCGTCGAGGTCATCAAGGCGATGATGCAGCTCGGCAGCATGGTGACCATCAATCAGGTGCTCGACCGCGACACCGCCGCTATCGTCATCGCAGAGATGGGCCACGTCGTCAAGGACGCGCGTTCGGACAGCCCCGAGGCGCAACTGGCGGTCACCGCCGCCGAAGCGTCCGACGAATTGCTGCCGCGCCCGCCGGTGGTGACGGTCATGGGCCACGTCGATCACGGCAAGACCTCGTTGCTCGACTACATCCGCAAGACCAAGGTCGCCAGCGGCGAAGCCGGCGGCATCACCCAGCACATCGGCGCGTATCACGTGGAGACGCCGAGAGGCGTCGTCACCTTCCTCGACACACCCGGCCACGAGGCGTTCACCGCCATGCGCGCCCGCGGCGCCAAGGCCACCGACCTCGTGATTCTGGTGGTGGCGGCCGATGACGGCGTGATGCCGCAGACGGTCGAGGCGGTGCACCACGCACGCAACGCCAAGGTGCCGCTCATCATCGCGGTCAACAAGATCGACAAGCCCGAGGCGCAGCCGGAGCGCGTGCGCCAGGAGCTGACTAAGCATGAGGTCGTGCCCGAAGAATGGGGCGGCCAGGATATATTCGTCGATGTCTCGGCCAAGAGCGGCGCGGGCATCGACAAGCTGATCGAGTCTGTGCTGCTGCAAGCCGAGGTGCTGGAGCTCAAGGCGCCCACCAGCGGCCCGGCGTCCGGCCTCGTGATCGAGGCGCGTCTCGACAAGGGCCGTGGCCCAGTGGCGACGGTGCTGGTGCAGCGCGGCCTGCTCAACAAGGGCGACATCGTGCTGGCCGGCCGCGAATTCGGGCGCGTGCGCGCCATGACCGATGAGACCGGACGCGCGGTGCACGCGGCCGGGCCCTCGATTCCGGTCGAGGTGCTCGGCCTTTCGGGCGTGCCGGGCGCCGGCGACGAGGTCGTGGTCGTGGAGTCCGAGCGCAAGGCGCGCGAAATCGCGCTCTACCGCCAGGGCAAATTCAAGGACGTGCAGCTCGCGCGCACGCAGGCGGCGAAGCTCACGAACGTGTTCGAGCAGTTGCAGGACAGCGCCGAGTCCAAGACGCTCAACCTCATCATCAAGGCCGACGTGCAGGGCTCGGCCGAGGCGTTGACCGCGGCGCTCGAGAAGCTCTCCACCGGCGAGGTCCGGGTCAAGGTCATCCACGGCATGGTCGGCGGCATCACCGAGTCGGACGTGAATCTGGCCGTGGCCTCGAAGGCCATCGTCATCGGGTTCAACGTGCGCGCCGACGCCGGCGCCAAGCGCCTGATCGAGAGTCAGGGCGTGGACGTGCACTACTACAACGTCATCTACGACGCGGTCGACGAGGTCAAGGCCGCCATGAGCGGCCTGCTCAAGCCGACGATCAAGGAGCAGGTCCTGGGACTGGCCGAGGTGCGCCAGGTGTTCCGCGCGCCCAAGATCGGCACCATCGCCGGCTGCTACGTGGTCGAGGGCGTGGTCAAGCGCAACCGCTCGGTGCGCGTGCTGCGCGCCAACGTCGTGGTCTTCGAGGGCGAGATCGATTCGCTCAAGCGATTCAAGGACGATGCCGGCGAGGTCAAGGCCGGTCTCGAGTGCGGCATCGGCGTGAAGAACTACAACGACGTCCAGGTCGGTGACCAGATCGAGGTCTTCGAGAAGGTCGAAGTCGCCAGAACAATTTAAAATTGAATGGACAGGATTAACAGGATTTACAGGATTAAAACCAAGGCACGTTAGGCCTTAATCCTGTTAATCCTGTAAATCCTGTCTATTTATTTCTGCTGTCATGCAAAAAGATTCCAACCGCCCGCGGCGCATCGCCGAGCTCCTGCGGCGCGAGCTGGCCCAGCTCATTCCGCGCGAGTTGCATCATCCGCTGGCACACCGCATCACACTGACCCACGCCGAGATGTCGCGCGATCTGTCGTCGGTGAAGATTTATTTCACGCTGCTCGGCGGCGCCGTGGCCGCTGCGCCGGCAGCGGCTGCCGGCGTTGCGCCGTCTACTCCTTCCCGGGACTCAAAGGACGCGACCAAGGCGCTCAACCATGCCGCCGGCTTCCTGCGCCACGCGCTGCACGGCCGGGTGGTGCTGCGTACCATTCCCGAACTGCGCTTCCATTTCGACGAGGTCGTCGAGCGCGGCGCGCGCCTGACGAGCCTGATCGACCGCGCGATCGCCGAAGACAAGGAGCACCAAAAATAAATAGACAGGATTAGCAGGATTTACAGGATTAGAAAACAAGAAACCGCCAGTTGTTGTTAATCTTTAATTTTGTTAATCCTGTGAATCCTGTCCATTTAGAATTTATCCTTAATTAATTGCGGTACGGGGAAATTGAAACGGTGAAGCAACAACGACGGCCTTGCGATGCCGTAAATGGCGTGCTGCTGCTCGACAAGCCGGCTGGCATGACCTCGAACGCGGCGCTGCAGATTGCCAAGCGCCTGCTGAATGCCTGCAAGGCCGGCCATACCGGCAGCCTCGATCCCATCGCCACCGGCCTGTTGCCGCTCACCTTCGGCGAGGCCACCAAGCTCTCGCAGTTCCTGCTCGACGCCGACAAGCGCTACTGGGCGGTGTTTCGTCTCGGGCAGAGCACGACGACGTATGACAGCGAGGGCGAGCCGACGCAGCATCGTCCCGTGACCGTCGGCCGGCGCGAGGTCGAGCAGGCGCTGCGCCGTTTCGAGGGCGAGATCGAGCAGGTGCCGCCGATGTATTCGGCCCTCAAGCACGAGGGCCAGGCGCTCTACAAGCTTGCCCGCGCCGGCGTCGAGGTCGAGCGCAAGCCGCGCCGGGTGACCCTGCACGCGATCCGGCTGCTGGACTTCGCGGGCGACCGGGTCGAGGTCGAGATCGCCTGCTCCAAGGGCACCTATATTCGCAGTCTGGCGCACGACGTCGGCGAGGCGCTCGGCTGCGGCGCGCACGTCGCCGAGCTCCGGCGCCTGGCGGTGGGCGGGCTCAGCGTGGAACAGGCCGTGACCCTCGACCGGATCCAGTCGCTGCCTACCCCCGAGGCGCGCGCTGGCGTGCTTCAGCCCATGGACACGATGCTGACCGCGCTGCCCGAGGTCAGTCTCACGCCGCTCGCCGCCCATTACCTGCGCCAGGGGCAGGCGGTGACCGCCCGCCACGGGCTCGTGTCGGGCTGGGTGCGGCTGTACGAACCGGAGCGGGGGTTCCTCGGTCTCGGCGAGGTGCTGGACGACGGCCGCGTGGCGCCGCGCCGGCTCATGGCTGCGGAAAAATAAGCGGATTTGTCGTGCTATTCGGGTTGAGGCAGGTCGGGCGGGCGGGTAGAATACGCGCCCTCAATAAGGGGCTGTTGAAAACAGGCCCTTAAGCGCCACAGGGATGTGCCGCTCCGAAATTCAAACATACAAGTGTTTGAATTTCGGAGCGAGTCGCGGACATGTGCCGCGACTCGCGAGTTAAAAAAGTCCGTGGAAGGACTTTTTTAACAGACCCTTTAAGACATCCAGACGATTTTGACGAGGTGAAGTTAATGACCGTCACGGTAGAAAAGAAGGCCGAGATCATGCAGCAGTACCAGACCCA
>CAKKQL010000091.1 GCA_919902095.1 Acidiferrobacterales bacterium | reverse complement strand
ACCGCTCGCGCCGCCGGCCAAGTGCTAGTATCTGTTCCAGGTAGGGGTTTCCGCCACTGGCGTGCCCGACATTGAAGCCCGCGCCGCGAAACTGCGCCAACACATAGTACGCAGGGTGCGCGGCGTCCGCCACAAGCACAGGCGGGCGACGACGAGAGACAGTCAGGTGTTCTCGATACGCCGGATGATGGGGCAGGCGGCCTTGCCGGCGCCGCACAGATTGAGCATAAGCCGCAGCTCGTCGCGCAGGACTTGCAGTTCCTTGATCTGTGCCTCGACCTCGGCAAGCTTGTTGGCGGTGAGCCCGCGCACGTTCGCGCGCGCCTTGTGCGGCGCCGCGCGCATTTTGAGCAGCTCGCCGATCTCGACGAGCTTGAAATTCATCTTCTGGGCGCGCCGGATGAACCGCAGACGCGCGATGTCACTGTCGGTGTAGTCCCGGGCATAACCGCGCCGCCCCACGCGTGGCAACAGCCCGATGCGCTCGTAGTAGCGCAGCGCGTCAGCAGAAAGGCCCAGCAGGCGCGTCACCTCGCCGATGCGATAACTCTTTGGGTTGTGGATGGGCGTTGACTTGTTCATGTCTGTTTCACATCGGCATTTCGAAGTACTGCTCGATAAGATACGCGCCAGCGACAATCAGGGTAATCCCGCCCACCGTCTCGAAGACCTTTTGCCAGCGCGTCAATCCCTTGAGCGATTCGAGCCAGCCCACCGCCCAGGCGCCGAGCAGAATCGGCACCGCGCGGCCGAGGGCGAACGCGAGCAGCAGCGCGAAACCGAACGGCACCGAGCCGATGCCGGCCGCGGCCGTGAGCAGCACGAGCAACGCCGGCGTGCAGAACGGGCAGACGGCGATCGAGAACGGAATCCCCAGCAGGAACGCGCCGCCGATGCCCGCCACGCGCCAACCGCGCATCGAGAACCACGGCAGCCGCAGTCGGAGCCAGCCGGGCCACAGGAGCCCGAGCACGATGAGGATAGGGCCGAGAACGAGTCCCCACTTGCGTCCCATGACGCCGCTCACCCACTCGCCGCCCAGCGCCGCGGCCACGCCCAGCACGACGTGGGTGACGATCATGCCGGCGATGAACGCGCCCGCCAGCACCGCGGCGCGCCGCGGCGCATGCGCCTTGGTCACGTATGCCAGCGTCACCGGGATCGCCGCAAACGCGACCGGGTTGAAGCTGAAAATAAAACCGGTGGCGAACCCGACGATCAGACCCGTCAAGCTGGCCTGGGTGAGGGCCAGGCGCAGGGATTCGATATCCATGGTGATCCTCTAAAACAGGAAATAGGCGGCCGCGGCGTAGAGCAACCCGGCCGTGAGATACGAAGTCGCCAACGCGGACGCCTTGAGAAACCGCTGGCCAGCCACCGACAAGCCGACCACGGCCGTGATCGCCGTGGGCAGGGTGAAGAAGGCCGCGAACAGCAACCCGCCAGCGACCGCGAGCGCGTAGGAATCGAGGGTGATCGCCATGCCGAGCACGATGACGAACAACGGCAGCGTGCACGCCGGCAGCGTCAGCCCTAGCCGCACCGCCGGCGGCAGGCGTACGTGGCCCGGGACCAACCGGTGGAACTCCAGATGCGGCACCGGCAAGTACACGGAGCGCGATATGACATAGACGCTCGCTATCACCGCGAGGATAACGCTCGGAAGCACCGCGCCCCAGCTTGGCGGCGGGGTCAACAACACCGCGAGCGCCAGCAATCCGGAGGCAAGCAAGCTGCGCGTAGCCCAAAGCACGAGCAGCTCGTGACAGCAGGCCGGGCGTGCCCATGCGTGGGCGCGCGCCGAGAACAGCGTGTGCGTGGCGATAGTGCACGGCTCGAAGAACGACAGCAGGCCGAGCACCGAGGCCGTGGCGACCAGCGCAAGCGCGGTCATGTCAGGCCTCCTCCCGCAGCATCCGCTCCAGGGTCCGGCGCAGCTTCTTCTCCGACGGCAGCGAGGTGAACACGAGCTTGCCGTCCACGGCAATGGCCGGCGTGGACAACACGCCGAGGCGCACGGCGTAATCCATTTCGTCGAGCACGCTCACTTCGCGCCACTGGATACGACCAGCACTAAGCTGCTCGACAACTTGCTTCAATATCTCTTTGGCGTGGCCGCACTTGCCGCAGCCGGGCGATGAGAACACTTCGACTTTCAGCATGGTTTGCCTCCAACAGCTTCGCTTGTTGGATTAAGCTTAAGCCCTGGAGTTCACTCCAAGTCAAGGCCGGTATACACGGTGTTGACCGGTAATCCGGTCGTTGCGACGAATGCCGCTTGACCTGGAGTCGCCTCCAGGATCTAGCATGTGGCATATCGCCCCGAAACAAAGGAATCCCGATATGAATCCGACTGCCGCGTTGGTCCGAACGTTCGCCATTGCTGTCGCGTTCCTGGTGGTCGCACCCGGGGCGGCGGACGCGAACCGCCCACCATCCAGCGCTGATGCCGTGCTGGCCGCCGTCCCGGAGGCGACTTGGATCGTCGAGGGTCAGGGCCGGCGCGTCGTCTATGTCTTCTTCGATCCGAACTGCCCGTCCTGCCACCTTCTATATGGAAACCTACGGACTTTCATTGCCTCGCATGACTTGCAGTTGCGCTGGATTCCGGTGGCGGTGGTCAACGCCACCAGCCTGGGCAAGGCCGCCGCGATTCTGGAGGCGCCCGACCCGCGGGCGGCATTGCGCCGCAACGAAGAAGCTTATGATACGCAACGTCATGCCGGTGGCATCGAGGAGCAGCTCCCATGCGTCGAAACCGAGCAGCGGCTGCGCGCCAACGAGCGCCTGCTCAACAGGCTCGACATCCCGGTCGTGCCGAGCATGTTGTTCGCGGCCAAGGACGGGCATGCCGTCCTCATCCAAGGCGCGCTGTCGCCGCTCGCGCTGCGCAAGGTTTTCGCGCACCTGCCGTAAATGGTGTGTAGAGTGGACTGCGCAACACCTATACGCGCAACCGCATATTGATTGAAAGCCATGTCCCGTCTGGAGACCGCCCCGTGAACCCCCTGCCCGTGCGCCCGCCGGCGCTGGCGGACACGCTCAATCGTCAGTTCCGCTGCGTCACGCTGGACGAAGCCGCGCTGATGCAGGGCCTGAGCGCCGCGGTCGGCGATGCCGGCCTGCTGGCGGA
>CAKKQL010000090.1 GCA_919902095.1 Acidiferrobacterales bacterium | reverse complement strand
GTCGGAAGCAGCCACTTGTAGTTGCCCGCACGGGATTGGGGCTTGTTCATCTGTCCTTTAGCCGGCTGCGAAGATGTTTGGCGAACTCAAGGCAAATGCCACAACCCCCGCAACCGCAGGTCATATCAACGTTCACTGATCGACGATTCGCCAAGCACTACGCCGCTTTTTCGGGGAACGCCTGCCGCCGACCAGCTCTGCATAGCCCAGCGCCAGAAGTTTTCAAGGTCGGCCGCCAGCAGTTCATGCGGCGGTGATTGCCCCAGCAGTTCGAGCGCCCGCCACAGCGCCGGCAACGGGTTCGTGGCGTCCACGGGCACGGCACCTGTCTGTTTGCTGAGTTTCTCGCCGGCGACGTTCAGCACGACCGGCAGATGCAGGTAGCCCGGCGTCGGCAGACCGAGAAGGCGTTGCAGGTGAATCTGGCGCGGCGTGGAGTTGATCAGGTCGGCGCCGCGCACCACCTCGGTGATGCCCTGCTCGGCATCGTCCACGACCACGGCGAGCTGGTAGGCAAAGAACCCGTCAGCGCGCTTTACGACAAAATCGCCGATGTCCGTCGCAAGCGAGCTGCGCTGGCGGCCTTGCAGCAGATCATCGAACTCGACGACGGCGCCGTCCACACGCACGCGCCAGGCGCGCGCGTTCCGGTCCGGCGCCAGCCCCGCGCGGCAGGTGCCCGGATATACCGGCCCCTCGATGCCGTTCACGCTTGAATCGGCAATCTCGCGGCGCGTGCAACCACAGGCGTACAGGACGCCGGCACGATCGAGCTGCTCCAGGGCCTGTGCGTAATCCGCGTGGCGCCGGCTCTGATACAACACCGGCCCCGGCCACTGGAACCCGAAGGCTTCGAGCGTGCGCAGGATGTCATCCGCCGCCCCCGCTACCGCGCGCGGAGGATCGAGGTCCTCGATACGCACCAGCCACTCACCCTCTTGGGCGCGGGCCTGGAGGTAACTGCCGACGGCCGCGATGAGTGAACCAAAGTGCAGCGGCCCGGTGGGCGACGGCGCAAAGCGGCCACGATACGGTCTGGTCATGCGGGGTTTACGGACATCGGTACAGGGGCTAACCTCTGACGAAGGCCTATTCTATGAGCACTCCCCTGCAGGAAAAAACCCCCGATTCTCCGATGCACCGGGAAGCCCTGTTGGCAGCCCTGCGTTCGGTGCTGGCACGCGACGCGCTGCTCCTGACTGAAGAGGAAAAACGGCCGTACGAGTGCGACGGGCTGTCGGCCTACCGCCGGCTGCCGGGGCTAGTGGCGCTACCGGAAAATCTCGAACAGGTGCGGCGCATTCTCCTGCTGTGCCATAAGCACGGTGTCCCCGTGGTCACGCGCGGCGCCGGCACCGGCCTTTCCGGCGGCGCGCTGCCGCATCCCGAGGGCGTGTTGCTCTCGCTCTCGAAGCTCAACCGCATCCTTGAAATCGATCCCCTGAATCGCACCGCCCGAGTCGAGCCCGGCGTGCGCAATCTCGCCATCTCCGAGGCGGCCGCGCCGTATGGCCTGTATTACGCGCCCGACCCGTCGTCGCAGATCGCCTGCTCCATCGGCGGCAACGTCGCCGAGAACGCCGGCGGCGTGCACTGCCTGAAATACGGTCTCACGGTCCACAACGTCATCGGCCTCAAGATCCTGACCGCGGACGGCGAGATCATTACGCTCGGCGGCCAGGCGCTCGACGCGCCGGGCTACGATCTGCTCGCGCTGATGACCGGTTCCGAAGGCATGCTCGGCGTCATTGTCGAGATCACCGTCAAGCTCCTGCCGAACCCCGAGCGCGCGCAGGTCGTGCTCGCGGCCTTCGACAACATTGAGCAAGCCGGCAACGCCGTCGCCGCCATCATTGCCAGCGGCTGTACCCCCGCCGGACTTGAAATGATGGACAACCCCGCCATCCGCGCGGCCGAGGACTACGTCAAGGTCGGCTATCCGGTCGAGGCCGCGGCCATCCTGCTGTGCGAACTCGACGGCACCAACGAGGAGGTCTCGGAGGGCATCGCGCGGGTGCGCGAACTGTTGCTCAGGCAGGGCGCCACCGAAGTGCGCACGGCCAAGGATGAAGCCGAACGCCTCAGGATGTGGGCCGGCCGCAAGGCGGCTTTTCCCGCCGTCGGGCGCCTCGCGCCCGACTACTACTGCATGGACGGCACCATTCCGCGCAGGCACATCGCCAAGGTGCTGACCCGCATTAACGGGCTGGCGCGCGAGTACGGCCTGGCGGTGGCGAACGTGTTCCACGCCGGCGACGGCAACCTGCACCCGCTGATTCTTTACAACGCCAACAAACCCGGCGACCTGGAACGTGCCGAGGAACTGGGCGGAAAAATTCTTGAACTCTGCGTCGCGGTCGGTGGCACCATCACCGGCGAACACGGCGTCGGCGTCGAGAAGATCAATCAGATGTGCGTGCAGTTCACGAAAGAAGAACTCGCCCAGTTTCACGCTCTCAAGCACGCCTTCGACCCCGACGGTATCCTCAATCCGGGCAAGGCGGTGCCGACACTCTCGCGCTGCGCCGAGTTCGGGCGCATGCACGTGCATGGCGGGAAGATCCCCTTCCCCGATCTCGAACGGTTTTAAAAACTCAACGCAAAGACGCGAAGGCGCAAAGAACGACAAGTGAGAAAGGAAGGAGACATTTCCGCCGAGCTTGCCGAAACGGTACGCGAGGCGGCAGCGCATACTACGGCGCTTGCCATCGTCGGCGGCGGCACGAAGGCGTTTTACGGCCACGAGACGACCGGCCGGCCGCTCGACATCGGCGGGCACCGCGGCATTCAGTCCTATGAACCGACCGAGCTGGTCATCACGGCGCGCGCCGGCACGCCGCTGGCGGAGATCGAGGCGGCGCTGGCGGAACAAAACCAGATGCTTGGCTTCGAACCGCCGCATTTCTCCGTGGCGTCCTCCGAAGGGAGTCGTCCTTCGCCTCGGGAGTCGGGCGCTACACTCGGCGGCACCATCGCCTGCGGCCTGTCCGGCCCGCGCCGTCCCTGGGTCGGGAGCGCGCGTGACTTTGTGCTGGGGACAAAAATCCTGAACGGCCAGGGTGAGATCCTGCGCTTCGGCGGGCAGGTGATGAAAAACGTCGCCGGCTTCGACGTCTCGCGCCTGATGGCCGGCGCGCTCGGCACCCTCGGCGTGCTGCTGGAAATCTCGCTCAAGGTTATCCCCCGACCGGAGCAGGAGCTGACACTCGCCTTTGAAATGCCGGCGGAACGGGCCACCAGGGCGATGAACGCATGGAGCGCCCGGCCACTGCCGCTCTCCGCCGCCTGCCATCTCGGCGATACTCTATATATAAGGATGTCCGGCGCCGCTACCGCGCTACACGCCGCGCGCGCCAGACTTGGCGGCGCATCCATGGATGCGGCCGAGGCGCTGTGGCTGGAGTTGCGCGAGCATCGGCGCCCGTTCTTCGACGGCGATGTGCCGCTCTGGCGTCTGTCGGTTCCGCCGGCGGCACCGCCGCTGAACCTCCCCGGCAAATGGCTCACCGACTGGGGCGGCGCCCAGCGCTGGCTCAAAACCGACGCGCCGGCCGCCGATATCCGGCACGCGGCCGCGGCCGCCGGCGGTCATGCGCTGCTGTTTCGCGGCGGCGACCGCGCAAGCGGGGTATTTCACCCACTGCCACCCGCGCTCCATGCCCTGCACCGCCGACTCAAGCAGGCTTTCGATCCGC
>CAKKQL010000089.1 GCA_919902095.1 Acidiferrobacterales bacterium | reverse complement strand
CGTCGCCAAACGCGACGATGGACGGCGTGGTGCGGTCGCCCTCGCTGTTCTCGATGACCTTGACCTTGTCGCCCTCCATGACCGCCACGCAGGAGTTCGTGGTGCCGAGGTCGATGCCGATAATCTTTGCCATGTGCCTGTCCTCGATGTTGTTATCTGGAGGCGGTCCTGCGGGACCGCCTCGATAGGTTCAAAAATGGGGGCCTGCCGGCCGATTTCAAGTATTTCCCGGCTCTTCGGCCGCCGGCGCCTTGGCAACCAGGACCATGGCCGGACGCAGCAGCCGGTCGCGCAACAGGTAGCCCTTCTGGATCACGGTCACTATATGGTTCGGGGGTACCTCGGCGCTCGCCACCATACTAAGGGCCTGGTGGCGGGCGGGGTCGAATTTCTCGCCCTTGGGGTCAAGCTGGGTCACCCCGAATTTCGCCAGCACCCCGTCCATGAGCTTGAGCGTCAGCTCCAGTCCTTCGTGCATCTTCTCGACCGCCGTGGCGCTGTCGGCAAGCGACACCGAGCGCGCGAGGTCGAGGCTGTCATGGACCGCCAGCATCTCGGCGGCGAAGGACTCAACCGCGTACTTGCGGATGCTGGCGATCTCGGCCTCGGTGCGCTTGCGGACGTTATCGGCCTCGGCCTTGGCGCGCAGGAACTGGTCAAGGTGCGCGGCGGCCTCGGCCCTGGCGGCCTCAAGCGCGGCACGCAGCTTGTCGATATCGGTGTCGCCGGCGGCGGACGCCGGCACCGGCGCCTCGGCGCCTTCCGGCTTGCCTTCGGGAACAGGCTCGGTGGTCGAACTCATGTAAATCCACTCTCCATTAATTTAATAATGACTGGGAAAGAAATTCACAGGATTACTTCTGTTTCCTGTTTCTAAATCCTGTTAATCCTGTGAATCCTGTCTATCAAGCATTTCTTCGGGATGGCGCTGTAAGTGGGGCTAATGGCCAGAGGTTTCAAGCCGGCTGGAACCCGGCCCGCTCAGGGCCGCGCTCAGGATCTTCGCCGTGATATCGACGATCGGGATCACCTGCTCGTAGGCCATGCGCGTCGGCCCGATGACGCCGAGCGTGCCGACGACGATGCCGTCGATGCTGTACGGCGCCGTCACCACGCTGCATTCACGCAGCGCCTCGTAGCCGGCCTCGGCACCGATGAAAATCTTGATGCCGCCGGCGCGCAGACTCTGGTCGAGGAGATGCAGCAGGTCGCGCTTGGTGGTGAAGGCGTCGAACAGCGGACGAAGCTTGCGCACGTCCATGAGCTCGGGAAACTCCATAAGATGGGACTCGCCGCTCACCACGAGATCGTCGCCCTTGCTCTCCTCGGTCAGCGCCTGGCGCGCCATGCGCATGGCGAGCTGCATGGTGCGCTGCAGCGTGTCGCTGGTGGCCTCGATGTCCTGCAGCAGCGCGCGCCGCACCTCGGCCAGCCCGTGGCCGGCGTAGGTCTGGTTGAAATAGTTGGCCGCCTGCTCGAGCTCGGAGGCGGCGTAGTCGCGGTCCACGTTGATGATGCGGTTGTGCACTAGGCCGTCCTGGGTCACGAGAATCACCAGGATGCGCTGGTCGGTCAGGCTGACGAAGTCGATCTGGCGCAGCGCCGTGTGCTCTTCGCGCCGCGGGACCATGACGAGGCCGGCGAGCCGCGACACCTCGGACAGCAGATGCGAGGCGCTTTCGAGTAGATGCTGGGGGTCCTGACCGGCCTCGAATTCCTGCCGGAGCTTGCGGACCTCGTTCAAATCGATGGATCTGACCTTGAGCAGGGTGTCCACGAACACGCGGTAGCCGCGGTCGGTGGGCACGCGCCCGGCGGAGGTATGCGGCGAATGCACCAGGCCCATTTCCTCGAGATCGGCCATGATATTGCGCACCGTCGCCGGCGAAAGATCGAGACCGGTCTGGCGCGCAAGCGTGCGCGAACCGACCGGCTGACCGTCGGCGATATAACGCTCGATCAGGGTCTTCAGGAGGATTTCGGCGCGCGTGCCTAACGTCGGGGACATGGGACCAACCTGTTGCTTATGCCGGTTGAATTTAGCACTCTCCGCGGTAGAGTGCCAAGTGTAGCGACGCAATTGGACTGCCCCGGCGCGCGTGCTAGCTTGACGTGCAGGAATGCTGGAAGGCCGGGCGACGCCGGAAGCGCGATTACAGGGAAGCAGGAGATAGGGTAACGCCGGGAGCAGTTGCCGAGATGCGCGCTGGGCGCGCGGATATGCATATTTTTGGCGGGCAGCATGAAGAAAAACATCAAAACTATCGGCCTTATCGGCAAACCGCGCGACCCGCTGGCCGCCGAGCACATCGTGCGGCTCGGCGAATTCCTGCGCGTCCGCGGGCTCACGGTCGTGCTGGAGGAAGGCACCGCCGCCCTGTTGAACTCGGGTTTCGCCCCGGGTCACGGCCTGGACGCCATCGGCAAGCACGTCGACCTCGCCATCGTTGTCGGCGGCGACGGCACGCTGCTGAACGTGGCGCGTCATCTGGCGCCGCACCGGGTCCCCCTCATCGGCGTCAACCTCGGCCGCCTCGGGTTCCTCGCCGATATCCGTCCGGACGACATGTTGACCGAAATCGGCCGCATCCTCGACGGCGACTACCAGTCGGAGTCGCGGCTGCTGCTCGCCGCCGAAATCATGCGCAAGGGCAAGATCGTGCACACCGCCTCGGCGTTCAACGACGTCATCGTCACCAAGGGCGAACTCGCGCGCCTGATCGAGTTCGAGACCTATCTCGACGGCGAATTCGTGACTTCGACGCGCGGCGACGGCGTCATCGTCGCCAGCCCCACCGGCTCGACGGCGTACGCGCTCTCCGCCGGCGGCCCGATTCTGCATCCGGCGTTGCCGGCGCTCGTGGTCGTGCCGATCTGTCCGCACACGTTCTCCAACCGCCCGATCGTGGTGTCGAGCGACAGCGTCATCGAGGTGGTGATGGTCGGACTCGAACAGCATCAGGCCTATGTCAGCTTTGACGGACAATCGAGCTTCTCGCTTGAAGACGGCGATCACATCTACGTGCGCCGCGCGGACGCGGCCATCGAGCTGGTCCATCCCTCCGGTCGCAGCCACTTCGACGTGCTGCGCGAAAAGCTGCACTGGGGCAAAAAACTCTGAGATGCTGGCGCATCTGGCCATCCGTGATGTCGCCCTCATCGAACGCCTGGAGCTCGGCCTCGACGGCGGGCTGACGGTGCTCACCGGCGAAACCGGCGCCGGCAAATCCATCGTCATCGACGCCCTCGCGCTGGCGCTCGGCGAGCGCGCCGAGGCGGGCGTCGTCCGTCACGGCGCCACGCGCGCCGAGGTCACGGCCGCGTTTGCGCTCAAGCCCGCATCGCCGGCGGCGCGCTGGCTGAAGCAGCAGGAGCTGTTCGACGATCAGGAATGCGTGCTGCGGCGCGTCATCGAAACCGACAAGCCATCCCGGGCCTTCATCAACGGCCGGCCGGTACCGCTGCAGCAGTTGCGCGAACTCGGCGACCTGCTGGTGGACGTTCACGGCCAGCATGAACACCAGTCGCTGCTCAAGCGCGACGTGCAGCGCGACACGCTCGACGTCTACGCCGGGCTCGAGGAGACGGCGGCGACCGTGGCCGAACGCCATCAGACCCTGCAATTGCTGACCGACCGGCTGGAGGCGCTCACGCGCCAGAGCGCCGACCGCGAGGCGCGGCTGGAACTGCTGCGCTATCAGGTGCGCGAACTCGATGCCCTCGGTCTCAAGGCCGAGGAAATCCCGCAACTCGAAGAGGAGCACGCGCGCCTCGCCCACGGCGCCGAACTGGTCGAGGGCGTGCAGGCCGTGACCCAGACGCTCTACGACGACGAGGAACAGGCGCTGGCGCGCGGTCTCGCGCGCGTCCTGAGCCGTCTCGAAGCGCTGGCGAAGCACGACCCACGCCTTAACGAATTCCAGGCGCTGCTCAACGAGGCGTCCATCCAGATTGACGAGGCCGCCGCGCGCCTGCACCAGTACCTCGACGGCCTCGACCTCGACCCGCAACGGCTGGCGCAGGTGGAAAGCCGCATGGCGTCGGTGCACGATCTGGCGCGCAAGCACCGCGTGCCGCCGGAAGCACTGCCGGCGCTGGCGCAACAACTGCGCACCGAGCTCGATGACATCGAGAACTACGACACCAACCTCGGCAAGCTCGCGGACGAGGTCAAGGCGGCACGCGCAGGCTATCTCAAGATTGCGCAGGAGCTTTCCAAGGGACGGCAACAGGCGGCCGGCAAGCTCGGCAAAAGCGTGACCCAGCACATGCAGGAACTCGGCATGCCCGGCGGCAAATTCGAGGTGGCGCTGACGCCGCTGCCCGCGGGCGAACTCTCGGCGCACGGCCTTGAGCGCGCGGAGTTTCTGGTGAGCGCCAACCCCGGCCAGCCGGTGAAGCCGCTTAACAAGGTCGCCTCGGGCGGCGAGCTCTCGCGCGTGAGCCTGGCGCTGCAAGTGGTGCTCGCCGGCCTCGGGCGCATCCCGACGCTCATTTTCGACGAGGTCGATGTCGGCATCGGCGGGCGCGTGGCCGAAATCGTCGGCAACAAGCTGCGCGCGCTCGGCCAATCGCGCCAGGCGCTGGTCATCACCCACTTGGCGCAAGTCGCGGCCCAAGGCGACCGGCACCTGCAGGTCGCCAAGCGCAACGTCAAGGGCGCCACACGCGTGGACGTCAAACCGCTCTCGGCCAGCGAGCGCGTGGATGAGATCGCGCGTATGATCGGCGGCGTCGAGATCAGCAAGCAGACCCTCGCCCACGCCAAGGACATGCTGGAACGTGCCTCTGCCTGAACTTTCCAGGACCGCGCTGCGCATCCGCCCGGCGGCGATCGGCGACGTGCCCTACGTCCACCACCTGCTCGAAATCTATTCCGCGCAGGGCAACCTGCTGCCGCGCACCATGAACGAGCTCTACCGTCACCTGCGCGATTTTTTCGTGATCGAGGCCGACGGCAAGGTCGCCGCCTGCGGCGCGCTTGAGATTTTCACCGACGATCTGGGCGAGGTCCGCAGCCTGGTGGTGGATGACGCCTTCAAGGGCCGCGGCCTGGGCAAGGCGCTCGTCGAACGGCTGGCTGCGGAGGCGCGCGCCATCGGCCTGAAGCGCCTCATGGCCCTGACCTACGTGCCGGAGTTCTTCCACAAGCTCGGCTTCAAGACCGTGCCCAAGGAAACGCTGCCGGAAAAGGTCTGGAGCGTGTGCGTGAAGTGCTACAAATTCAACCGCTGCGATGAAATCGCGGTGTTGCTCGAATTGAAGTAAACCGAATACGGAATATAATCGCCGCGCCCATGCGCTCCATGCCCAAATCCAGTTCACGCATCGTTGCCTGGCTGCTGGCCGCGTGCTTCGTGCTGGCGCAGGCGGCGGCGCTGGCGCACGAGTACGACCATGCGCTGCACAAGCACAACGTCCCGTGCGCACAACATTCCCTTGCAAGCGGTCTGGATACGGCAGTCGCCGCCAAGACCCTGCCCTTCACCGCGACCGCCGCGACCATCGTGGCCGTCCGTCTTCCGTCAAACCCTCTTCCATCACAGCCCACGGCGGCCTATGCCGTGCGTGCTCCTCCCCGCGCTGTTTAAGCCGTTCCCGATCTGACCCGCCCGGGCGTGTTTTCGCCCGGCGTTTCGCGTTCCGCCGGCCGTCTGGCCGGCATTGAAACTTTCTGGAGGCAACGTCATGTCACGCACATTGCTGGGGCTGGCCATCGCATTGGCCCTGATCACACCGGCTTACGCCCAGTCACCCGAGCTTGCGGAACTGCGCGATGAGATTAAACGCATGAAACAGGATTACGAGAATCGCATCCGTGTGCTCGAAGAACGCCTGCAAAGTGTCGAGTCGTCGAAAGTTGCAGCCCAACCTGCGCCAACCGAGACGGCAACCGCCCGCGCCGGCGGCAAGGTGACATCCAACGCCTTCAACCCGGCGATTAGCTTGATTCTCGACGGCAAACTCGCGGGCCTTTCGAAAGACCCGACCACCTATGCGCTCCCCGGCTTCGCGCTCGGTGCGGAAACCGGTCCCGGTGACAAGGGCTTCCGGCTCGGCGAGTCCGAGCTGGTCATGAGCGCCAACGTCGACGACAAGTTCCGTGGCCAGTTCACCGCCGCGCTCACTGCGGAAAACACGACCGAGGTCGAAGAGGCCTATGTTGAAACCCTGTCCCTCGGCAGCGGGTTCACCGCGCGCGGCGGGCGCTTTCTCTCCGGCGTCGGCTACCTCAACTCCGTCCACGCGCACGCCTGGGACTTCGCCGACCAGCCGCTCGTCTACCGCGCCATGCTCGGCAACCAGTATAAGGACGACGGCGTGCAACTGCGCTGGGTGGCGCCGACCGACCTCTTTATGGAGCTGGGCGCCGAGGTGCTGCGCGGCGGCAACTTCCCCGCCGGCGGCGCGGCCAGGAACGGCAAGGGCACGAATACGGCGTTCATGCGCATCGGCGGCGACGTCGGCACCGATCACTCGTGGCGTGCGGGCATTTCGCGACTCAAGGCGGAGTCGGCAAGCCGCGCGACCACGAACGGCTCAGCCACCGACCTCTACACCGGCACCAGCGATCTGACCGGCGTGGATTTCGTCTGGAAGTGGGCGCCGGACGGTAACCCCCGGGAGCGGAACTTCAAGTTCCAGACGGAATACTTCGCGCGCGACGAGGACGGCACGTTCGACCCGGCTTCGGCGGGGACACCGCTCAGCTACCGCGGCAAACAGAAGGGCTGGTACGCCCAGGGGATATACCAGTTCAGGCCGCGCTGGCGCGCGGGGTTGCGCTTCGACAAGCTCAGGTCCGACGCCGTGGATGCCGCACTCGCGGGCACGGTGCTCGACAACCAGGGGCACAACCCGAAGCGCGCGAGCCTGATGCTGGACTATTCCAACAGCGAGTTCAGCCGCCTGCGGTTCCAGGTCAACCGCGACGAATCGCGGCTGAACGAGAAGGACACACAGTTGTACCTGCAATACATCATGAGCCTGGGCGCGCACGGCGCGCACGGATTCTAGGAGAGGCTGCGATGAAAAAGTTTCTGATCGTTCTTGCCGTGTCGTACGGTCTGGCGGGGGCGCCGGCGCAAGCCGCGCTCAAGGTGTTTGCCTGCGAACCGGAATGGGGCGCGCTCGCGACCGAACTCGGTGGCGACGCGGTGGCGGTGTATACCGCCACCAGCGCGCGTCAGGACCCGCACTACATCGAGGCGCGCCCGAGCCTGATTGCGCGCGTGCGCAACGCCGACCTCGTGGCCTGCACCGGCGCCGAACTCGAGGACGGCTGGCTGCCGCTGCTGCTGCGCTCCGCCGGCAATGCACGCGTGCAACCGGGGATGCCGGGTTACTTCGTGGCCGCGGATTACGTGCGGCTGCTCGACGTGCCGGCGAAACTCGACCGCGCCATGGGCGACATCCATGCCGCCGGTAACCCGCACCTCCAGACCGATCCGCGCAACATCGCGCGCGTGGCGCAAGCGCTCGCCCAGCGTCTCGCCGCTGTCGATCCGGCGCAGGCGGCGCACTACCAGGCGCGTTACCGCGATTTCAGCACGCGCTGGACCGCGGCGATTGCGCGCTGGGAACAAACCGCGGCGCCGCTCAAAGGCGTCGCGGTCGTGAGCCAGCACCAGGGTGGCTGGACCTACCTGCTGCGCTGGCTCGGGTTGCGCGAGGTCGCGGTGCTGGAACCGAAACCGGGCGTGCCGGCGAGCGCCACGCATCTGGCACAGGTGCTGGCCCAGCTCAAAACGCAACCGGCCAAGGCGGTGCTGCGCGCAGCGTACCAGGACGGCCGCCCCTCGGAATGGCTCGCGCAGCAGACCGGCATCCGCGCTGTGGTGCTGCCATTCACCGTCGGCGGCAACGAACAGGCGGCAAACCTTTTCAGCCTGTTTGACGATACGCTCGCACGGCTGCTGGAGGCGACGAAATGAATCTCGAGGCCCTCGATCCCGCCATTCTGCTGCCGGCGCTTGCCGCCGGCCTGCTGGTGCTCGCCACCCACGTGCCGCTCGGTCAGGAGGTGCTCAAGCGCGGCATCGTCTTCATCGATCTGGCGATTGCGCAAATTGCCGCGCTCGGCGTCATCGCCGCCTACAGTTTCGGCTGGGCGTCGCAGGGGCCGGGGATGCAGTTCGCGGCCGTGGGCGCGGCGCTGCTCGGCGGTCTCGCGCTGAGCTGGAGCGAGAAGCGCTGGCCGCAGACCCAGGAGGCGCTCATCGGCGCCAGCTTCGTGCTCGCGGCGAGTGCCGCCGTGCTGCTGCTGAGCCACGATCCGCATGCCGGCGAATACCTGAAGGACCTGCTCGTCGGCCAGATCCTGTGGGTGTCGCCGTCCATGCTGGCCGGCGTCGCGGTCGTGTATGCGGTGGTGCTTGCGTTCTGGTTCGG
>CAKKQL010000088.1 GCA_919902095.1 Acidiferrobacterales bacterium | reverse complement strand
GGTTGCCGAGCGCCTGGATCTCGGCGTAGTTGTTTTTCGGGCGCTCCTCGCCGGCGAGGCGTACCGCCATGCGCGCGATCTTCTCGGCCTCGTCGCCGATGCGTTCGAGATCGGTGATGGTCTTGATGACCGCCATCACCAGGCGCAGGTCGCTGGCCGCCGGCTGGCGCCGGGCGATGATCTGGCTGCACTCCTCGTCGATGGTCACCTCGAGTTTGTTGACCTTGGTGTCGTCCATGATGACCGCCTCGCCGAGCGCGGTGTCGCCGCGCACCAGCGCGTTGAGCGCGTGCTCGATCTGCTGCTCGACGAGCCCGCCCATTTGTAAAACGCGCGAGCGGATTTCCTCGAGTTCGGCGTTGTACTGCTGGGAGATATGCGTGTACAGAGGTTCCATAGTGCTCTCCGAATGTTGTCGTATGCCATCCCTGGCGGTGTGTCGTTGACTTCGTTAGACCCCAGCCCAGCCATCCTTGGCTGGGCGTTCGTCGGCGCGGACACACGTTAAGTGTGTCCGCGACTGCTCCGCCTCACCCATAGCGGCCGGTGATGTAGTCTTCCGTCCGTTTGTTGGACGGGTTGGTGAAGATGGTGTTGGTGTCGCCGAACTCCACCAGCTCGCCGAGGTGCATAAAGGCAGTATAGTCCGAGACACGCGCCGCCTGCTGCATGTTGTGGGTGACGATCAGGATCGTGATCTTCTGCTTGAGTTCGGCGATCAGCTCTTCGATGCTGGCGGTGGCGATCGGATCGAGCGCCGAGGTCGGCTCGTCGAACAGCAGGATTTCGGGATCGGTGGCGAGCGCGCGCGCGATGCACAGCCGCTGCTGCTGGCCGCCCGAGAGGTTGAACGCCAGGCCGTGCAGCCGGTCCTTGACCTCGTCCCACAACGCCGCCCACTGCAACGCCTGCTCGACCTTCTCGTCAATCAGGCTGCGCTTGGTGACGCCGCGCACGCGCAGGCCGTAGGCGACGTTCTCAT
The DNA here is from genome assembly GCA_919902095.1 of Acidiferrobacterales bacterium. Next base: position 9,128 of record CAKKQL010000088.1, on the reverse strand, counting down.
AGATCGACTTGGGGAACGGGTTCGGTTTCTGGAACACCATCGAGATGCGCATGCGCACCTCGATCGGATCCACCTTCGCGCCAAGGATGTTGATGTTGTCCGGATGAATCAGAATCTCGCCCTGGTAGCGGTTGTTCGGATAGAGATCGTGCATGCGGTTGAAGCAACGCAGGAACGTGGACTTGCCGCAGCCCGACGGCCCGATCAGCGCGGTCACGTGTTTCTCGGCCAGATCGAGATTGATGTCCTTGAGCGCCTGGACCGTGCCGCCGTAGTAAAAATTGAGGTTCTTCGCTTGCGCCTTGATCGGCGGGCGCGCGGCGACCCGTGACGCGGCGCCGGTATCCGTGGTTTCCCGGCCGCTGGGTGTGGGCATGCCGCTATTATAGGCAGGCACGACCGCGCGCACAGCCGTCTGGATTTCGGGTTTCATGGGTTCCCCCGGGTTTACCATTTGATGCGTTTGCGGTATCGGTAACGGATGACGATGGCGGCGGCGTTCATCGCCAGCGTCGCGACGATAATCACCACGCCGGCGGCGGCGGCGTTGTCCAGGAACGCGACCTGCGGCCGCGACACCCAGCTGAACATCTGGATCGGCAGCACCGTGAACGGCGCCATCAACCAGTCGAACGAGATGAACGGCGGTTCCGACGTTACCGGCGACGGCGGCAGGAAGGCGATGAAGGTGAGCGCGCCGATGGTGATGATCGGCGCGGTCTCGCCGATGGCGCGCGCCATGCCGATGATGACGCCTGTCAGGATGCCGGCGGTGGAGTAGGGCAGCACGTGGTGCGCCACGGTCTGCCACTTGGTGGCGCCGACGGCGTAGGCGGCCTCGCGGATGGCACCCGGGACGGCGCGAATGGCCTCGCGTGTGGCGACGATCACCACCGGCAGGATCAGCAGCGCGAGCGTCAACCCGGCGGCGAGGATGCTCTGGCCCAAGTTCAACTGGTACACGAACAGCCCGAGTGCCAGCAGGCCGTAGACGATCGACGGCACGCCGGCGAGGTTGGTGACGTTGATCTCGATGAGGTCGGTCATCCAGTTGCGCGGCGCGTATTCCTCGAGGTAGATGGCGGCGGCGACGCCGAGCGGCACGCCGGCGAATGCCGTGACCAGCATGACCAGCGTGGTGCCGACCCAGGCCGAGAGGATGCCGGCCTCGGCGGCGCGCCGCGACGGGAACGAGGTGAAGAAGTCGTAGTTCAGCCGGCCGTAGCCATCCAGCACCAGGTCTAGGAACAGCGCCAGCAGAGCGATCACGCCCACCAGCATCGCGGCCAGCCCGATCATGGAAAAGATGATGTCCCAGCGCTTGTGCCGGGCGATCATGCTGCGGATCGCGCTCACCTGGTCGGTGCTGTCGGACAGGCCGGACATTAATGAACCCCTGTTCGCTCCGCTCGTTCGTCCTGACATAATCAGTAAGCCTCGCGGAAGCGCTTGCGCATCAGATGGCCGATGACATTAAAGAGCAGCGTCATGAGCATCAGCACCAGACCGGCGGCGAAGATGGTCTGGTACTCGAGGGTGCCGTGCGGCAGGTCGCCGAGGCTCACCTGCACGATATAGGCGCTGATGGTGGCCGCGCCCTCGAGCGGGTTCCAGGTGAGGTTCGGTTGGGTGCCGGCGGCGATCGCCACGACCATGGTCTCGCCGACGGCGCGCGAGATGCCGAGAATGTAGGCGGCGACGATGCCGGAGGCGGCTGCCGGCGTGACCACGCGGATGGCGGTCTGGAAGCGTGTCGCCCCCATGGCGTACGAGCCTTCGCGGATGTGCATCGGCACCGCGCGCATGGCGTCCTCGCTGACCGAGGCGACGTACGGGATGATCATGATGCCCATGACCAGGCCGGCGGAGAGCACGTTGAAGCCCGGCAGGTCGGGGATGAGCTTCTGCAGCAGCGGTGTGACGAACAGCAGCGCGAAGTAGCCGAACACCACCGTCGGCACGCCGCTCAGCATCTCAAGGAACGGCTTGACCACCTCGCGTACGCCGTGCGAGGCGAACTCCGAGAGGTAGATGGCGGTGACGGTACCGAGCGGGACCGCGACCGCCAGCGCCACGGCGCTCGTAAGCAGGGTACCGGCTACGAGCGGCAGGATGCCGAAATGTTTGTCGGAGAAAAGCGGTGTCCACTGGGTGTCGGTCAGGAATTCCCAGAGCGACACGTGCCGGAAGAACCCGAGCGACTCATACACCAGGATGACCACGATCGCGATGGTGACCGCCACCGCCGTGAACGCCGCCAGGAACAGCAACCACTGGATAATGCGCTCCGGCAGATGGCGCCGGGCCTGGTAGGCGAAACGGGATGGTTGCGGGCTCACGGGATTCTTGGCGTCAGACAAGAAAGAACCGCCATGGTAGGCGGGGAATATGACATTTTTATGACACGAGACGGTGGCCGGACGCCGTTCCGGCGCGACCCCGGTTGCCCCGGAGGGAACTTGGTTGTTGGCCTATGTCACGTCCAGATGCACCACGAGGTTCGCCTCGTAGTGCTTCCAGCGCAGGGGAATGGCATAGGCTGCACTGCGTGCGAGTTTCTCCACGCGCTGGCTCCGGCCGCTGAAGGACTGTGGCGGCGAGATGCGCAGGCCGTCGCCGAAATGGCGGCGCACCCGTCCGGAGAGGGTGTTGGCGATCTCGCCCACGACGTCGCGATGATGATCGTCGGAGAGCTGCTTCTCGCCCATGCGCAGCAGCACGTGGCTCAGGAGCGCCCGCGGCGCCGAGAACGTCAGGCTGCCGACGTAGCTGCCTTGCACGGTGATCACGCCGTTGAAGTCGTCCCACACGATCGGCGCCTTGTGTTCCTCGAGCAGGTACGCGGAGCGGACGCTGGCGCGCTCCTCCGTCAGGGTGGCGAAAAAATGGCTGATGGATTCGGAGAAGACCTCGATGTCGTCCGATGTCAGGCGATGGCTGTTCATGACATCAACTCCAGCATCGCCTCGACCATCTGATCGTCGTTGAACGGTTTGTGCAGGAAACCGTGGGCACCCTTGCCAATCGCCCGCAGGGCGGTGAGCTTGTCGCTCAGCGCCGACACCACCAGGATGCGGATCTCGGGCAACAGGCCGGCCAGCGCCTCGATGCACTCCTCGCCGTCCATGTGCGGCATGGTGAGATCCATGGTCACCAGGTCCGGACGTTCGCGGCGCGCGACCTCGACTGCCTGGACGCCATCGGCCGCCCGCCCCACGACGCTGAGCTGCGGCAGGCGGCCGTCTGCGCACAGCCGCTCGATGCGGTTGCGAATGACCATTGAGTCGTCCACGATCATCAGTTTTCTGGTCACGTCAGGCCCCCGTCGAAACGGTGAATTCGGTGAATGCCCCCGGCGTGCTCGCGATACGCAGGCGCGCGCCGATCGCGGTCGCGAGATCCGACACCAGGTTGAGCCCGACACCGCGCCCGGCATGCTCGCTGATCTGGTCGGCGGTCGAGATGCCGGTCTGAAACAGCGTGGCGACGATCTCCTGGTCGTTCATGCGTTCTACGTCTTCGGTGCGTTTGTGCCCGCCCTCGACGAGACGGCGCCGGAGCGTCGGCACGCAGATGCCGCGGCCATCGTCGCGCACCCTCAGGCTCAACGCGCCGTCACCGTGCGGCTTGATCTCCACCTGCACTGTTCCTTCGGCCGGTTTGCCGGCGCGCAGGCGCTCGTCCACCGATTCGATCCCGTGGACCACGGCGTTGCGCACGAGCTGGGGCACGGCCTCCTGGAAAAATCGGTCGAACCCCCGGGGCAGGGCCGCCAGGTCGGGCACCGAGGCTTCCAGGCGTACGCGCTTGTTGAGATCGGCGGCCACGCGCTGCGCCAGTCCTTCGATTTGTCGCAGCATCGGCGCGAACGCGCCCGCGGCGGGCGCGTCCTGGCCGGCGAACTGCCGCATCCGCGCCAGCACCGATTTGACGCGCGCGACCTGCTCGCCGATGGCGTTGACCGCCACCGCCACGGGAATGAAGTCCTCTCCTGACAGGCTGGCGCGTCCGCGCAACTGGACCAGGCCGTCCTCGCACGCATGCACCTCGCGCGCGACGGTTTCCAGCTTGAGGGTCGCGGCCTCGCCCTTGATCCCGTGCAACGCGCGTAGCACCCGTTCCGTCAGTTCGGTGTAGGCGCGGGCGTTGGAGCGCACGGTCTGCAGATCGGTATTGATTTGTTCCAGCCGCTCGGCCGCGGCCGTCACGAACGCCGTCAGCAGGTGCGGTTCCTGGCCGAGGATGCCGAGCAGCAGGTCGACCTCGGTTTTGGTCCGCTGTTCGGCGCTCGCGAGCGCCCGCGCCAGGCGTACGTGTTCGCTGACGTCGAACACCGTCACCAGCAGCGCCGAGACCTTGCCGTCCGCCCGCACCTGCTCGAACTCGAAGTCAAGATAGGCGGAGCGCCCCGGCGCCGTCACTTCCACTTTCTGGAGGGGGTTGAGCTGTTCCATGAGTGAGGCCTTGATCCGGTCGTTGAACAGCAGGTCGATATACTGTTTCGCGGTTTCGAACGCCGCCGGCGTGACCAGCGCGCGCAGCAGCTCGCGAAAATCCTCCCCCGGTCGCAACGGCCGTCCGAACAGCGATTCCAGCGCCGCCGAGTGTTGCCCGCCGACACGCCCGTCGCGCGTCACCAGGAACAACCCTTCGTGCACGGTGTCGAGAATCTGCGTGACCTCCGCGCGCGCCGTCTCCGCGGCGCGGTCGCTTTCGCGCAGGCGCCGCACGAATTTCACGACGATGAAAATGAAATTGAGCAACGCGAGCAGGATGGCTATGACCTGGATTTGGCGCAGCGTCGTTGCCCGGGCGATGGCGGTGGATTCCAGGTGCTGCGTCAGGTCGTCGGCGAGCTGCATGAGCCGGATGTTGCGTCCGATGAACTTGGTGGCGGCCACCTCCACATCCTCGGGAGTGGGGGTCTGCGTGGCGAGCAGCGGTGCCACCACCTCGTCCATGGGCTTCCAGTAGTTTTCGACCTTCTGCAACCGCTGCCAGGTTTCAGGGTCGGCATCTTCCTGATTCTCCACCGCGTCCGCCGCGCGGTCGGCGCCCGCTTGATGCAGGGCGACCTTGAGGCGCAGCAGGGCCCCGCGGAAGGCTTGGTGGGACTCGGAAATCTGGGCCATGCTCGTCTGGTTCGGAAGTCCGGCAACGGTTTCGCTCTGGAGCGTGAGCAGCGCCTTCGTGAGTTGCTGCGAATACATGCGCATCTCGCCGCCGGCGTTGATCTGGACGGTGTCGCTCTCGAACTGACGTGAGATGCGGACGTTGAATATCAACACCCCGAGGTCGAGCACCAGGAATAGGGCGATGGCGATCATCAGATCGCGGTACTTTCCGGAACGTCTGGACGTTTGGCTGTTCGTTTGGTTATTCATGGGTGTGCGCACGCGGAGTCAGGAAGCGCGCATATGTACAGCGCCCTCGTTACAACCGTATGACCTGCGCGTGTCAGTTCGTGGACGGTGGCGAAAAGCAACAGACAAAAAAGAAGGGCGCCCGCGGGCGCCCTTAATAATGCCACTTTGCGGGGAGGGAAAAGGTTTAGTACTTGGCCTCGCGCGCGAGCAGCTCGGCGATCTTGACGCCGACCGCACCCTCGCCGTGGAACACCGTACCGAGCTTCTTCTTGTTGAAGTGCTCGAGTCCGGTTTTGTAGGCGCTGGCCGGCAGCGGCACGTATTTCACTTCCTTCACCAGCTTCGGCGCGTGCTTGAGGTAGTACTCGACAAACTGCTTGATCTCGGGCTTGTCGGCCGACTTGGCGCTCACATAGATGAAAATCGGGCGGGCGAGCGGCTGGTAGGAGCCGTCCTCGACCGACTTTTCCGACGGCAGGATCGGGCCCTTGCCGCCGTCGACGGCCACGGCTTTGAGCTTGTCCTTGTTCTCGGCGTAGTAGGCGTAGCCGAAGTAGCCGATGGCGTTCTTGTCGCGCGCCACGCCCTGCACCAGCACGTTGTCGTCCTCGCTCGCGGTGAAGTCGCCGCGCGAGGCCTTTTCCTTGCCGTTGATGGCGTCGGTGAAGTAGTCGAACGTGCCCGAGTCGGCGCCGGGTCCGAACAGCGCGAGCTTCTCGTTTGGCCACTTCGGATTCACGTCGCTCCACTTCATGATCTTGCCCTGGGCATCCGGTTCCCACATTTTCTTCAGTTCTTCGACGGTCATGCTCTTGATCCAGTCGTTCTTGGGATTGACCACGACGGTGAGCGCGTCGAACGCCACCGGCAGCTCGACGTAGCGGATGCCGGCTTCCTTGCACACGTCCATTTCCTTCTTCAGGATCGGGCGCGAGGCATCGGAGATGTCGGTCTCGCCGCGGCAGAACTTCTTGAAGCCGCCGCCGGTGCCGGACACGCCGACGGTCACCTTCAGGCCCTTGTTGGCCTTCTGGAATTCCTCGGCCACGGCCTCGGTGATCGGGAACACGGTGCTCGAGCCGTCCACCTTGATGAGCTTGTCCGCCGCATGGGCCGGCACGGACAGGCCGCCCAAGGCGCCCGTCACCGCCGCGGCCACGCCGAGCACGGTCATTCTGCGTTTCAGGTTCATGATGTTCTCTCCAAATTTAGGAATAAGTGTTTTAAGCGCGGCTACTATCCCAGCGTCATGTGACAGATTGATGAATGGTCCATGACAGGGGTGTGACCTAAAGCCGTTTTGACCAAGGGGATGGCGGCCGGCCGGCCGCGCCCTGTAGCCAGCGGAACAGCATCGTGGCTGCCGCGGCGCCCGCCGCCTGGGCCATCAGAAACCCCGGGACGTCCACCGGCCGGATGCCGGCGAAGCTGTCGCTCGCGGCGCGCGCCAGCGTCACCGCGGGGTTGGCAAAGGAAGTCGAGGCGGTGAACCAGTAGGCGGCGGCGATGTAGGCGCCGACGGCGTAGGGCACCGCCGCGGGACGGGTGCGCGCACAACCGAGAATCACCGCGACCAGCCCGAACGTGGCGACGCCCTCGCTCAGCCACTGTCCGGCGCCGTTGCGGGCGTGCTGCGCCGTCGAGAACAGCGGTTCGCCGAACATCAGGTGCGCGATCGCCACGCCAGCGAAGGCGGCGACTACCTGTGCGAGGACATACATCACTGCGCTCCGGCGGTCGAGCGTTCTCTGCGCGGCGAAGGCGAGGGTCACGAGCGGGTTGAAATGCGCGCCGGAGACCGGCCCGAAGGCCAGGATCAGCGCGCTCAGCGCCGCGCCGGTGGCAAGCGAGTTGGCGAGCAGGACGAGCGCGACGTTGCCGCCGGCGAGGCGTTCGCCCATGATGCCCGAGCCGACCACGGCCGCGAGCAGCAGCGCCGTACCGGCGGCTTCCGCCGCAACGCGCCGGGCAAGACTCACGACTGCGTGCCGCCGATCTCGCGGACTTTACTTTCGAGCGCCAGGCGGTCGAGCTTTTCCACCGGCAGCGCCAGCAGCAGTTCGATGCGCCGTGCGATCTCGATGAAGACTTTCTCGAAGACCTTGCGGCGCGCCTCGTCGCTGCCCGCGGCGGCGGCCGGGTCTTCGAAACCCCAGTGCGCGGTCAGCGGCTGGCCCGGCCAGAAGGGGCATTGCTCGCCCGCGGCCTTGTCGCACACCGTAATCACGAATTCCATCGCCGGCGCCCCGGGCTGCGCGTATTCATCCCAGTTTTTGCTGCGCAGCCCGTCAACCGGCAGGCCACGTTTGCGCAGGAGTTCCAGCGCCAGCGGATTGACCTGGCCCGCGGGATGACTGCCGGCGCTGTAGGCGCGGAAACGGCTCTTGCCCAGGTGGTTCAAAAGCACCTCGGCCAAGATGCTGCGCGCCGAGTTGCCGGTGCACAGAAATAATACGTTGTAGATTTTTTCATTCATGGTGAGCGCCAGGCAAGTGTGGTGGGGAAATTCTTCCGGCAGACGCCGATCCGCGCTGCGTCAGGCGCAACGCACCGGGGCACGCCGTCCGCGGGTGCGCAGGGCCTTGCGGTCGGTCTGGTAGGGCGGTTTCCGGACGATGCCACCGAAGGTTTCACGCAGCGTTTTGCGAGCCCAGGCCGGCAGCTCGGGATGCAGGCGGTAATGCACCCAGACGCCGGCGCGCCGGTCGGTCACGACGCCCGCCTCGCGCAGGAACGCGAGGTGACGCGAGATCATCGGCTGGGACAGCTTGAGCACGCGCGTGAGATCGCACACGCACAGCTCGTCCCCGGTCGCGAGCAGCGCCAGGATGCGCAGCCGCGTGGCATCGCTGAGAGTCTGGAACAGCGTTTCGGGAGCCATGGCTGCATAATATACGATGCTCGATATATATGGACAAGCAGATATATAGCGGGTCGTCCGGCGGCAGCCGCGATTGGTCACGGTCGCGGGCGGCAACGCCGTTCCGCGCGGGAGGGCTGCTCCGCCGTTACCTAGCGGCGCGCCGCCTCGCGGGTGCGCAACTCCACGACCAGGCTGGTGACGCAGGTGCGGATGAGGTCGCGCGACGCGCGAAATACCTGCATGATTTCTTCATTCGTTCCCGTTGCCGCGGCTGGATCGTTGAGTGGCCAGTGGTTTTTCCGTGTTCCCGGCGGCAGCGCCGGACAGGATTCGTCGGCTTGCTTGCAGACAGTTACCACGAGATCGGCCCATTCCAGCAACCCGGGCGTGAGCCGGGCGGATTCCCGACGCGAGATGTCCACGCCCGCTTCGCGCATCACCGCGACCATGCGCGGATTTTCTCCATGCGCCTCGACACCAGCCGCGCGCGCTTCAAGCCAGGCGCTTCCCAAGTGGTTGGCCCAGGCATCGGCCATCCGTGAGCGGCAGGAGTCGCCGGCGCTCAAAAAAAGAATGTGCGCCCGGTGGCGCGTCCTGGGTTTTTCTTCCCCGGAAAATGTGCATCTGGCGCCGGTTTCAGGCAGGACGGTATTACGAAGCTGCATGGTGACCTCAATACGGTGTTTCCGGCGAGAATCTTGCGGTAACGATGCGTTGCGCAACGAGGGTAACGATTACACCGACGCTGAGGCGCGCGCTTCCGCCGGCGCGTCGAATCCGAGCGCGGTCTCGATTTGCGCACGCGTGCGATTGGCGAGCGCCCGGCGTTCCTGGCCCATGGCCAGCAGCGGCGGGCAGAAGGCGAGCTTCACCGTCAGGCGGTCTTCCGCCAGCAGCGT
>CAKKQL010000087.1 GCA_919902095.1 Acidiferrobacterales bacterium | reverse complement strand
AGGTGCTGCGCCAGCTTGAATCGCTGGCGCCCGCGGCGGCGGTCAGTGCCGATGCATTGCCGGCGCGCACGCGACGCATGACGCTCATTGCGCTGGCAGTGTTGTTGCCGGTCGTGGCCATCGGGCTTTATGCCGGCAAGCAGGCAAAAACGGTTGAGCAACTCTCGCAGCTTGGCCCGGGCGGACAGCCTGACCCGTTCAAAATGGTGGCGCGGCTGGAAAAGCGACTGGAAAGCGCGCCTGACGATCCCGCCGGCTGGGCGCGCCTGGGGCGTTCCTACGCGGTGCTGGAACGCTTCGACGACGCGAAGCGCGTCTATGCCAAGGCGACGCAACTGGCGCCGGACGACGCCGCGATTCTGACCGACTACGCCACGCTGTTGATTTCAGAAAACCCGCGCCAGCCATCAAAAGAGGCGCTTGCCGCGTTCACGCGGCTCTATCAGCTCAACCCGAAGCATCCGGGCGCGCTGTGGGTGCTGGGGCTCGATGCCTACAACACCGGCAAGTACAAACAGGCGGCGAAGCACTGGGAAGGACTACTGAAAGAACTGCCACCCGAAAGCGAGGTCGGGCCGCAGGTACGGCAGGCGGTGGAGCAGGCGAAGGCGCAGCTCAAAAAATAAGCCGAGGCAGCTCTCCGTCGAGCTCGATCGCGCGCTTCAAGCGCGCCGGGCTCTTCGTCCGGCAACGGGATGCCTGGCGACACGCCAGATATCCGCGCACAGGCGCGCAGCACCTTGAGCGAACCGCAGAAAACATACTTGCGACCGCTCAAAAAGTTGGCCGTACAACCCTGGTTACGAAACGCCCTAATTACCTTACAATTTCTAGAAAGTAATCTTACCTCACACTCCTGCCCATCGGAATCGGAATTGCATGTTACCCAGACTGTCCATCCCGGGCGTCCTGCACCGGCATTCGATTTATATCCTCCCGGCAATATTAATCATCCTGTCGTCCCTGGCTTTTCTGCGTATCTGGCTTGTGCAAGACGTTATCTGGGATGACAACTTCTGGGTAGAGGCGATTTACGAATGTCAGAATTACGATTGCTTCTTCAGGGCTGGCATTCTTGAGATGGCGAGGCCACAGCTCGCGCCCTACACCTATTCGCTGTTTTGGTTCTACCGGCATACTGAGTATTTCTATGTATTCTGGCATGGCATCAACACATTGACGTCTCTAGCCCCGCCTCTGTTGCTCTATTTTTTCCTTAGGAATCTGTTTCCGAACAAACGAGAGCTGGCCTTCTTTTCGGCGGCTGCCTTCGTCGTTTTTCATCTCGACCAGACGTTAGCGTTTGCGGCGGCATCGAATTACAGGATCGGTTTGATGCTGACGATCCTGTCGTTCTTTCTGACCGAACGCGCGTTCCGGAAAAACGAGGTTCGGGGAGGCTATTTGGTAGCCGCGGCAATCTGTGCCGTGATATCGCACTCGGTCTTCATCGAGGCTACCCTTACACTCGAACCGGCAAGAGGCCTGGCGATTGCCTACCTGGTCGGATCGCGCCTGACGCAAGCCCGGCCGGTATGGCGGTGGACGCTGCGGTATTGGTATCTCTTCGTGTTTCTGACTTTCCCAATCATCGCCTACAAGCTCCTCTATAAGCCATATGGAATGTACGCGCATATGTACGGCATCAACCCGCTCTTCTTTCTGGAGTGGCGTGAGAGTTTGGTGGCGGCAGCGCACTATCTTCAATTCTCCTGGGTCGTCACACTGCACCACCTTGACGAGGTTAGCTTGACTTCGTGGGTTCTGGGGGCCGCCACCTTCGCGGGTTCCTATTTCCTTTTGTATAAAACAGACGGTCTCCCGGTGTTTGGGGGGCTGCGTGCCGAATTAGGAAACCGTCCAACGAATCGTATTCTGCGATCTGCCTGGCAGTCAGACCGGAAATTTCTCCTCCTCGGCGCGGTTGCGTTTCTTCCCCCCACCGCATTTTTTCAGGTCGTCAGTCGGCCACCGATTACTATTTTGGAGACGTATAGTAGCCATGCGGTTATTTCCCTGATGGGGTATGCCATGCTTGCTGGCTGGCTGCTCGCGGTTGTCTACAAGGCTTCGATCCTGAGAAACAAGCGCGATCCCTGGATGAAGTATTTTGTGGCGGCGGTCTTTGGGGTGGGCGTGTTTTTTAACAGCGCCACCATTGATCAGTACCTGAAATCCTGGGAGCGGCAAAACCGTTTCTGGACAGCCTTTACGCAGCGCTTTCCCGCTGTTCCCGACGGTAAACATTTCGTATTTGATGTGCCAAGCTTGTCCTTATATTCAGACATAAACAATATTTATTCTGTGGAATTCCAGTTAAATATGCTCTACGCAATTTCCGCCAACCCGTCCCCCTTTCGCAGAGTCACGGCCAATGTGGCGGAGGTGTGGAGCGACTTTGCCGCAGTCACTATATTTAACGCCCTGCAAAGGGACACGACTCTGGAAGGTAAAGGCAGGATCAAACTGCCGGAATACGTCAATCTGCTGATGGAGAGGAACACCTATTTTGGCAGGGAATCAATAAAATCCGAGGACATTATTTTTGTGCACTACCGAGGCGATACTCTGCTGGTCAACGAGGAAATTTCCGAAAGATACCCGGACATATCGTACAAAGATTGGCTAAACCGGCCATTCCCGGATTTGCCGCCACCGCCTCCAACTTATCCATTGCGGTACAAGATGCGTGGGCCGGGTGCCGGCTACTAAGGTCTACAGCCGACGTTTCCGCTAACTGGGGATAGCCATACGTCACATCGGCGTGCCACGGTATGGCTAAAGTCGATGCTTCCCAGAACGAAAGTTATTTTATCAGCAACAGGATTTTCTGCTGCAACACCTCGGGCGTGAGCGGACCGATGTGCTTGTAGCGGATGAATCCGTCCTTGTCGATCACGAACGTCTCCGGCACGCCGTACACCCCGAGTTCGATGCCGAGCCGCCCGTCGGTATCGGCGAAGCTCAACGCATACGGATTCCCCATGCCGGCGAGCCAGGCGAGCGCGTCATCGCGCTTGTCCTTGTAGTTCAGACCGATGAGGGTGACGGTTTTGTTGCGCGCCAGCTCGTTCAACAGCGGGTGTTCCTCGCGGCAGGCCACGCACCACGAGGCCCAGACATTGAGCAGGTACACCTGCCCGCGCAATGTCTCCGGACCAAGCTGGCGTTTCGGGTCGGCGACGGTGGGCAGCGAGAACGCCGGCAGCTTCTTGCCGACGAGCGGCGAGGGAATGGTGCGCGGCGAGTAGTCGCCGCGTTGCATCTCGTAGATGGCATAGCCGAGCAGCAACCCAAGCGCCGCGAACAGGCCGATGGGGACGAGAAACTTCCTCACGGCCGCTTGTCTTTGCCCGCGGCGAACGAGCCGCCCTGCATGGCCTTGGCGGCCTCGGGCGGCATGTAGTTCTCGTCGTGCTTCGCGAGCACCTCGCGCGCGACGAAGCGGTCACCCTCGAGCTTGCCCTGGGCGACGATGCCCTGGCCTTCGCGGAACAGGTCCGG
>CAKKQL010000086.1 GCA_919902095.1 Acidiferrobacterales bacterium | reverse complement strand
CGACGCAACTATGCTGCGATCTGCATTCAGTCACTGAGCGGATCGCTGCGATGAAGGGTTACTTTGGTTCCAAGGCGGCGGCGGGTTTGTGTCAAACCATCATTGCCATGATGCCGCCGCATCGCACCTATATAGAAACGCACTTGGGCGGTGGTGCGATCATGCAGCGCAAGCCGTCGGCATTGCTCAATATCGGTATCGATTTGGATCCGCAGCCGCTGGCGCAGTTTTCCTGCGAGTATCCGGTGCAGTTGGTCAACGACTGCGCGCAGCGGTTTTTATCTAGCTACGATTTTCGAGGCGATGAGTTGCTCTACTGTGATCCGCCGTACTTGGCGCACACGCGTACCTCTAAGCGCAAGTATCGCTGTGATTACACCGAGGCCGATCACATCGCGCTGTTGACGTTGCTGAAGTCGCTGCCGTGCCCGGTGATTCTGTCCGGCTATCCCTCGTCTTTGTATGACGCGCTGCTGCCGCACTGGAACAGCGTGGCGTTACAAGCGATGACCCGCGGTGGCGTGCGCACGGAAAAGCTGTGGTTTAACTACACCGTTGATCGAGTGCATTGGGCAAGGTATGCGGGCCGCAATTTTACCGATCGGCAGCGCATCAAGCGCAAAGCGCACAATTGGGGGAAACAGTATCGAGCGTTGCCAGCAGCGGAACGGCTCGCGGTGTTAGCGGCGCTGATGGCGGTGGAGGCGGAGGCGCATGAGTCGCTGGCGGCAACGCAATCTGCGGCGTTGGCGAGGAGCGCATCGCCCACTGCACCTGCGAGCACGCAGTTGAGTATTGAGTTGTAAAGCACTCAGCGCATGGCTTCGATCAATCAACACTCGGTCAGAGAACAGCTCGCTGGCTTAAAAGCGCAATGTCAGCAGCTCACGGCGACCGGCAAGATGAGCCGCGAAAGCCAAGTACTATTTGCCGCGTTACTGGCGCTGGTCGAGATCGTGGTGGCCGTGTTCATGGAAAGGACCACGAAGAAAGACGCGCGCAATTCCAGTAAGCCATCTTCGCAGACGGACAAAGACGACACCGCCACGCCGCTAGTCGGTGCCAACAGCCAAGGCACACCCCAAACCAAAACGCGCTCAAGCAACACGCGCACGGTCGAAACGGTCCGCGTCGTGAAGGTCTCGGCGTGCGAGCACTGCGGCGAGGACTTGCGCACCACGCCGTGTCATCAGCACGAACGTCGCACGCTGATCGATATTGTGTTCGAGAAAGTGGTTACGCACGTTGACGCGCAAATCAAAGAGTGCCCGCACTGCGCCACACAGACCAAAGCGGCCTTTCCAGAGGAGCTGTCGGGCCCCCTCCAGTACGGCGCGGGCATCAAAGCGTATCTGCTCAATCAACTGATGGCGCACATGCTTTCACTCAAGCGCCTACAACAATCGCTACATACCCTGATTGGGACCGTGATCGCACAGGCCACGATCCTGCACTACGTACTTCAACTGCATCAGGCACTGGAACGCTGGGAGCACGCAGCCATCGAGCAATTACTGGCCAGCCCGTCGCTGCATGCCGATGAAACTTCCTTGCGTGTCGATCGCAAAAACCAGTGGATCCATGTGTACTCGGCCGGCGACATCACGCTGAAATTCCTGCATCCCAAACGCGGCACCGAGGCGATCGAAGCGATAGGCATCATTCCTCGCTATGGAGGCGATGTGATCCACGATTGCTGGGCATCGTACCTATCCTATGACCACTGTGGTCATGGCCTGTGCGGCTCGCATCTGCTGCGAGAGCTGACCTTTATTGTCGATTCCAATCACTACCCCTGGGCGAAACAGATGAAAGCGCTGCTCAAGGCGGCCTGCAAAACCGTGGCCAAGAGAAAGCGCAAACAACTCACGCAATCTGAGTATCAGACATTACAACGACGCTATCGACACATCCTCACTCGCGGCACCAAACAGATGCCGCTCATTCCAGAAAAACAACCGGGCCAACGCGGCCGTATCGCCAAGTCCGATGCACACAATCTCTGGGAACGACTCAAGCGCTACGAGACAGCGGTGTTACTCTTTGCCAAACACGCTCACGTCCCCTTCACCAATAACCGCGCGGAACGCGATTTGCGCATGAGCAAAGTCAAACAAAAAGTGTCGGGTTGCTTTCGACAAGCACGCTACGCAGCCGCCTATTGCCGCATCTCAAGCTATTTGCAAACCATGGCTTATCAGGGCTACAACCCGCTGGTCGCTATCCAAATGGCGCTGTCAGGAAAGCTTTATGCGCAAGGGGGTGAGTAGTTACGCCGCGGTTTGTGATCCGAGCCGTTCAGAGCGGTTTCACCTGCTGGCCCAGCGCCCAGACAAAGCCCGAGAGTTCGCGCGCGATGGCGACGATGATCTTGTTGCGCGCAAGGCCGCGTGCCGAGAGCCGACGGTAACGAGCGCACAGGCGAAGCTGCGCCTTCCAGGCGAGATCGGTGACGGGTTTGGGCAGGCCCGATTGGCGCCGGGCGATACCCACCGAGACGCGCGCACAGTAACGGTAGGCCCAGGCCGCCTCCACCAGAGCGCGGCGCGCAGAGGAGTTGCCGGTCTTGGTGATGGCGCCCTGGCGGCGGCGATTGCCGGTGGAGTTCTCCGAGGGCACCAGTCCGAGGAAACCCATCAGGTGCCGAGCGGAGGCGAATCGCGCCAGATCCCCCAGCTCGGCGACCAGGCGCACGGCGTGGATCGTGCGGATGCCGCGGAACGCTTCGAGCGCGGCCACCACCGGACGCCAGCGCCAGCGCGTGAGTTCATCGCCGATCGCCTGTTCGATGCGCTCGATCCTCGCGCCGGCCTCATCGACGGCCTGCGCGTACTCTTCGAACGCGATGTGCTGCGCGCAGTGCGGCAGTTTCAGCTCCGCGATCCAGCGCCGGTGCGCCGGGCTCCAGAGCGTCTTGCTGGAGTAACGAATGTCGTTGCGCAGTAGCAGCGCTCCGAGGCGCTGGCGCACCTGACGCTGCATCGTGACCGCGTCCTCGCGCGCGCGCACCAGATCGCGCACCGCCTCGTCGGCCTCATCGGGCACGTGAATCGCCGTGAGCTCGCCGGCGCGCACCAGGCGGCACAGTTTCAGAGCGTCGCGTCGGTCGGTCTTCACCCGGTCGGCATTGCTGCGCGGTGTCATTCCGGGGGACACCACCCAGCATTCATGTCCCCGTGCGCGCAGCATCCGGTACAGGCCGAACCCGCAGGGACCCGCCTCGTAGACGAAATGCAACACCTTGTTGCCGTTCGATTCGAGCTTTCGGCACAGCCGCCCCACCGCCACCAGTTCACCACCGATCGCCCCATAGTGGCGCACTTCGCCTCCGCCCTCATCGCCGGTCGCGACATCGATCGAATCCTTGTGCACATCCATTCCCACGTACAACTTGCTAGACTTACCCATGGCCTGCCTCCTCATCTCAGTTGACGCCTGCGTGCTCAACGTGTGGCTCGGCGTGGTTCACCACGCAATCCACGTTACCGCGGAGGCAGGCCGCCCGCTATCGGAAAGCCATTCTGTCTAGACTAGTCCTAACCGAGAGACAGGATTTGCCATGCGCCCCGGGCTGCTGCTTGCCTTGCTCCTTGCTGCCACGCCGGTCGCGGCACAGCAGATCTATCGATGGGTGGATGCGAAAGGCACGACCCACTACTCACAGCACGCACCCCCGGCCGGCGTCAAGGCGGTGCCGACCGACATCCGCGTCGACGCGGCGTCGCCCGCGCCGGACGCCAAGGAATGCTACACGGTGCGCTGCCAGGGCGAGCGGCTGGAACAGCGTCTCGCGCGGCGCGAGGAACTGGACATGCGGCTTGCGGCAGAGCGTGCTGCTGCCGCGCCCAAGCCAGCGCGCGGCCTGACGTTCTCGAAGTACATCAGCATCCAGCGCGGCATGGGCGAAGGCGAAGTGCTCGGCATCGCCGGC
>CAKKQL010000085.1 GCA_919902095.1 Acidiferrobacterales bacterium | reverse complement strand
TGCGCCTTGGTGGTGGCGACCTTGACGATGCGCCAGTTGCGCAGGACGTAGTCGTACATCTCGGCCTTGATCCAGTGCACCGCGAACGACACCAGCCGCACCTTGCGCGCCGGGTCGTAGTGTTTGACCGCCTTCATCAGGCCGATGTTGCCTTCCTGGATCAGGTCGGCGATCGGCAGGCCGTAGCCGGAGAAGCCGCGCGCGACGCGCACGACATAGCGCAGGTTCGACACCACCAGTTGGCGCGCGGCGTCGAGGTCGTTGTGCCGGCGGTAACGGCGGGCCAGCCGGCGTTCCTCGGCGGCGCTCAGTACCGGTACGGCGTTGACCGCCTTGAGATAGGCGCCAAGGCCCTGTTCCGGATAGAAGGGCAGGGAAAGCGTAAGAGCCTGACTCATATTCCAGTTACCTCCCAATGATGAAGTGCATTTTAGCACTCTCGACGTGAGAGTGCCAAAACCGGTGGAAGTTCAGGGACCCGGTGACTGGATAACTATCTGACGGATATAGCCTATTTAGGCTCTATGGCGCGCAGATGGCGGCCGACGGCGAGCCGCGACCCCACCCAGCCGAGGGTCGCCCCGCCGAGGGGGAGATAAAAGGCCAGCGCACCGAGACCCGCGACCTCGAAGCGGGTCCCGTAGAGCGCCGCCAGTTCTCGTGCCGGACCGGACAGGATGAGAAGGCTCCCTCCCACCAGCAGGAACGCCACGATCCCGCCCAGCGTCCCCGCCAGCCAGCCGGCGTAGAGGAACGGGCGGCGGATGAAGCTGTCGGTCCCGCCCACCAGTTTGGTGATCTCGATCTCCTCGCGCCGGCTGAGCACCGCCAGGCGCACAGTGTTGCCGACAATGATGAGCACCGCCAGCCCCAGCAGCCCGGCAAGAATCAGCACCGCGCGCTGGGCCGCGCCCAGCATCGCGTGCAGCCGCCGCACCCAGTCGAGATCGAGGCTCGCGAAATCCACGCCCGGCTGGCGCCCGAGTTCGGCCGCGAGCTTGGCGAGCGCCTCGGGGGCGAGCGGCGCCGGCTGCACCACCAGCACCGCCGGCAGCGGGTTGCGGTCGAGGAGATTGAGCGCCTCGCCGAAACCGGAGTGACGCTTGAACTCGGCCAGCGCCTGCGCGCGCGAGACGTACGCCACCTGCGCCACCCCCGCGAGGCGGCGGATTTTCGCCGCGAGTTTCTGGGCGTCGGCTTCGCCCACGTCCGGTTTGAGAAACAGCGAGACCTGGCCGTTTGCCTCCCAGCCGCGGCCGAGGCGCTGGGCGTTGTCCACCGCGAGATAGAGTCCGCCCGGGAGCGCGAGCGTGATGCCGATGACGGCGACGGTGAGAACGGACGCGAGCGGCGTGCGCCGGAAACGCGCCAGACTTTCGAACAGCGCTTCGCGATGGCGCCGGAGCCAGGTTTTCACAGCAGCGTGCTCCGGCCGGTTTCCGTGAGGCTGTCGTACACCAGCTCGCCGTGGCTCAACTTCAGCACGCGCTTGTCGAGGCGCGCGATCTGGCGCTGGTCGTGGGAGGCGATGAGCACGGTGACGCCGTGATGATGGAAGTCGAGGAACAGGTCCATGATCTCGTCCGACAGCTCGGCATCGAGATTGCCCGTCGGTTCGTCGGCGAGCAGCAGCGCCGGCCGGCTCACCACCGCGCGCGCGATGCCGACGCGCTGCTGCTCGCCGCCGGAGAGCGTGATCGGATAGGCGCGCTCCTTGTCGAGCAGGCCGACCTTGTCGAGCGCGGCGCGCACGCGCTTGCCGATTTCGCCGCCGGCGGTGCCGCCGACCACGAGCGGCAACGCCACGTTGTCGAACACCGTGCGGTCGTAAAGCAGCTTGTAGTCCTGGAACACCACGCCGAGGTCGCGGCGGAACGCCGGGATGCGCCGGCGCGGGAGCCGTTCCAGGTTGTGGCCGTTGACCACGGCCTCGCCGCGCGTCGGCCGTTCGATCAGCGCGATCAGCCGCAGCAGCGACGACTTGCCCGCCCCCGAGTGGCCGGTGAGAAACGCCATTTCACCCGAGCGCAGTTCGAAGCTCACGTTCTTGAGCGCGTCGTAGCCGCCCGGGTAACGCTTGAAGACGTGCTGGAAGCGGATCATATACTCAAGAGAAAAGATACAAGAGCAAAGAGGAAAGGGGAAAACAATAACACAGGTATCGCATCGTCTTGCTTTTCTCTTGCATCTTTTCTCTTTTCACTGCCTTTCAGGCAGCAGCGCATCGACGAATTCGGTGGCGCGGAATTCCTCCAGGTCGTCCATGGCCTCGCCGACGCCGACGAAACGGATCGGCAGGCCGGTTTTTTTTGCGATGGCGACGAGGATGCCGCCCTTGGCGGTGCCGTCGAGTTTGGTGATGACGAGCCCGGTGACGCCGACCGCCTCGTGGAAGTGCGCCAATTGCGACAGCGCGTTCTGGCCGGTGCCGGCGTCCAGCACCTGCAATACCTCGTGCGGCGCGGCGTCGTCGAGTTTGCCGAGCACGCGTTTGATTTTCTTCAGCTCGTCCATCAGTCCGGCATGGGTGTGCTGGCGCCCGGCGGTGTCGACGATGAGCACATCCGCGCCGCGCGCCCGGGCCGCTTGCAGGGCGTCAAACGCCACCGCCGCCGCGTCGGCGCCGGTCTGCTGGGCGATGACCGGGACATTGGCGCGCTCACCCCAGGTTTTGAGCTGTTCCACGGCCGCGGCGCGGAAGGTGTCGGCTGCGGCGAGCATCACCCGATGGCCCTCCTGTTTCAGGCGGTTCGCGAGCTTGGCCACGGAGGTGGTTTTGCCGGTGCCGTTGACGCCGACCACCATGATGACAAAGGGCTTGCGTGCCGAATCAATCGTCAGCGGCTGCTCGCTGGGCTGAACGATGGCGCGCAGGTCCTGTCTCAGCACCTCGCAGACCGCGCGCGCATCGGCAAGCTCGTGGCGCGACAGCCGCTGGCCGAGGTCGCGGATCAGCGCCTGCGTGGTCTCGACGCCGACATCGGCGCTGAGCAGCAGGGTTTCAAGTTCCTCCAGCAGCCGGTCGTCGAGTTTGCGGCCGCCGAGCAGCAGGTTGCCGAGGCCCTGGGCGAGCGTGTGCCGGCTGGCGGCAAGCTTGTCGCGCAGCCGCCCGAACAGGCCCGGACGGGCGCCGGCAGCGTGTGGGTTTTTGGACAGCATCACTGGCGGAATCGCGGTCGGTTATCGGCGCGTCACTGTGGCACAATATTACCCAAGAATCCCGAAGGAATCCGCATGTTTCCATCCTTAGGTCCGCAACCGGCACGTCGCTGTGCCGCTGCTCCGCGCCTTGCCGCACTCATCGTCCTGCTGCTGGCTTTGGCCGGCTGCAGCCAGACACACGAAACCACGCTGCCGAACGGCCTGCGGGTCATCGTCAAGGAGGACCACCGCTCGCCGGTGGTGGTATCGCAGCTGTGGTACCGCATCGGCAGCCAGGACGAGCCCGCGGGGCTCACCGGCATTTCGCACGTGCTCGAGCACATGATGTTCAAGGGCACGCAGAAGCTCAAGCCCAACGAGTTTTCGCGCATCATCGCCGAGCACGGCGGGCGCGAGAACGCCTT
>CAKKQL010000084.1:5441-8682 GCA_919902095.1 Acidiferrobacterales bacterium | reverse complement strand
CGACGGGTCGCTGGGGAAGCGAAAAACCGCCACCTCGCCGCGCCGCGGCGTACCCAGGTCCACGAGCTTCGCGTTCGCCACCGGCAGGCGGATGCCGTAGGAAAACTTGTTGACCAGAATGAAGTCGCCGATATGCAGGCTCGGCAGCATCGAGCCCGAGGGGATGCGGAACGGCTCCGCCAGGAACGAGCGGATCAGAAACACCGCCAGGATCACCGGGAAAAACGCGCGCGCGTATTCGACCACCGCCGGTTCGCGGGCGGCCGGGCCCGCGGCCGCGCGCCGCCGGCGCGCCGGCGCCCAGACCCAGCGTTCGAACGCGAGGATCGCGCCGGTCACGGCCAGCACCAGCAGCATGATGAGCGCAAAGTCCATGGTCAGTTCCATTCGCGGGTCCGTCAGCGGCGCGTGCCGGCGCCGCTTTTTTCGCTTACGCGCAGCACGGCGAGGAACGCCTCCTGCGGGATTTCGACGTTGCCGAACTGTTTCATGCGCTTCTTGCCCTCTTTCTGGCGCTCGAGCAGCTTGCGCTTGCGCGACACGTCGCCGCCGTAGCACTTGGCAGTGACGTTCTTGCGCAGCGCCTTGACCGTCTCGCGCGAAATGATCTTGGAGCCGATCGCGGCCTGGATGGCGATATCGAACATCTGCCGCGGGATCAGCTCGCGCAGCTTCTTCGCCAGCTCGCGCCCGCGATACTGGCTGTTCTCGCGGTGCACGATGGTCGAGAGCGCGTCCACGCGCTCGTTGTTGACCAGCACGTCGAGCTTCACCAGATCGGCCGCGCGGAATTCGAGGAAATCATAGTCGAACGAGGCATAGCCGCGCGACACCGACTTCAGGCGGTCGAAGAAGTCGAGCACCACCTCGTTCAGCGGCAGCTCGTAGGTCAGCACCGCCTGGCGGCCGTGATACACCATGTTGCGCTGGATGCCGCGCTTCTCCACGCACAGCCCGATCACGTCGCCGACGTATTCCTGCGGCACCAGCACGGTGGCGCGGATGATGGGCTCGCGGATCTCGGCGATCGCCGAGGCATCGGGCAGCTTTGCCGGATTTTCTACCAGCAGCACCTCGTTCCGGCTCGTGAGCACCTCGTAGATCACGGTCGGCGCGGTGGTAATGAGGTTAAGGCTGTACTCGCGCTCGAGCCGTTCCTGGATGATTTCCATGTGCAGCATGCCGAGGAAGCCGCAGCGGAAGCCGAAGCCCAGCGCCTGCGAGGTCTCGGGCTCGTAGTGCAGCGAGGCGTCGTTCAGCTGGAGCTTGGCCAGGGCGTCGCGGAACGCCTCGTAGTCGTGCGCCTCCACCGGATAGAGGCCGGCGAACACGCGTGGCTTGATTTCCTTGAAGCCGGGCAGCGCCGCGGCCGCCGGCCGGTGCGCGTGCGTGAGCGTGTCGCCGACGCGCGCGCTGCGCACGTCCTTGATGCCGGCGATGACGTAGCCGACCTCGCCCGCGGCGAGCTCCGCCACCGGCCGTTTCTTCGGCGTGAACACGCCGATCTGTTCGACATAGTGGTCGCGCCCGGTCGCCATGAGGCGGATCTTGTCCCGGGGTTTCAGGCGCCCGTCCATGACGCGCACCAGCGACACCGTGCCGAGGTAGTTGTCGAACCAGGAATCGATGATGAGCGCCTTGAGCGGCGCCTCGGCGGCGCCTTGCGGCGGCGGAATCTCGCGCACGATGGCCTCGAGGATGTCGCCGATGCCGATGCCGGTCTTGGCGCTGGCGCGGATGGCGTCCGTGGCGTTGATGCCGATGATGTCCTCGATCTCGGCGATGACCCGCTCCGGGTCGGCCGCCGGCAGGTCGATCTTGTTCAGCACCGGCAGGATCGTGAGGTTGAGCTCGGACGCGGTGTAGCAATTGGCCACGGTCTGGGCCTGCACGCCCTGCGAGGCGTCGACCACCAGCAGCGCGCCTTCGCAGGCCGTGAGCGAGCGCGAGACTTCGTAGGAGAAGTCCACGTGCCCGGGGGTGTCGATCATGTTGAGGCGGTAGGTCTCGCCGTCGCGCGCGCGGTACGTGAGTGCGACGCTCTGGGCCTTGATGGTGATGCCGCGCTCGCGTTCGAGATCCATGGAGTCGAGCACCTGCTCCTGCATCTCGCGCGCCTCCAGCGCCCCGCACACCTGGATGAAGCGGTCGGCGAGCGTGGATTTGCCATGATCGATGTGCGCGATGATGGAGAAATTCCGGATGCGGTCCAGGTTCCAGTCGCTCATGGGCGCATCGGCGCCGCGCGCCGCGGCGGCATGAAAAAGGCGCCTGCGGCGCCCGGGAGAAGTCGGGAGTTAGCTGTCACGTATTGCCACTTGGGGACGGCCGGCAGGCCGTCGCGGTGGCGCAAGAATACCCGATTTCGGGTACGGCTTAAATGTTCGCGTGCGAAAACGGCCGCGCGCCTCAGCGCCCGGGCGCGACCGACTTGGCGATCTGGGCGACGGTCTCGGCCGGCACCTCGCCCACGGTGGTCACCTGATGGCCGTCGGCGCGCGTGACATAGGCGTGCACCGCGCCCATGTGGCTCGGGCCGTCCATGCCGGATTTGGCATCGGGCCCGAGCTGCTCGACGAACACGGAGACCGTCGCCAGGCCGTCGGAATAGACCAGGTGCTCCACCTGCTTCTGGCGCATGGCCACCGTGCGCCAGACCTGGCGCGTGAGTTTGAAGCCTTTCGGCAGGCGCGTCGCCGTCCAGGACCGGACCGGTCCGGGGCGCGCGGCCTCGGCGCCCTCGCGATACCACACCATGCCCTTACCGGGATTTTCCGGCTCCAGCGCCGCGGCCGGCACGCTGCCGACACGGATGTGCGTGAACATGAACTGCTCGAGCACCTTGCCTTTGTCGTTCAGCAGGTCGGCCTTGAGCAGCAAGCCGGTGTCGACGTCGGCCCACAGGCGGTAGCCGTAGCGGTAGCCGTCGCGCGGCTGGATGCCGAGTTGCTGCGCCGGTCGCCCGGCGATGCGCTCGCGCTTGCCGAGCATCAGGTTGTAGTGTTCCCCGAGTTCCGCCAGGCGCTCGGGCAGGATGGCGGGAAAGCCCTTGCCGTCGGTCTTGCGGTGTTCGACCACCACCGAGTTTTGGTCCGGCAGGTAACACAGCACCTCGCGCTCGTTGCGGATGATTTCGCGCGCCGGGCCGTTGAGCGACACCAGGCGCTCGCGCACCGCGCCCTGCTCCACCTTGTGCACGATGCGCATGGCCTCGAGCCGGGTATCGTGCTGGTGGACGAAG
>CAKKQL010000084.1:0-5341 GCA_919902095.1 Acidiferrobacterales bacterium | reverse complement strand
TTGAGCGTGTTTTCCGCCTCGCGCTGGTTCGTGTCCCAGCGGCTGCCGCGCGCGCGCAGGTATTCGACCGGCGGCGCAGCGTTCTGCGCCACCGTCGCCGGCGGTTCGCTGGCCGGCTTGAACCACCACTGCGCGCCGACGATGGCGATGGCGGCCACCGAGGCGGCGAGCGCCAGCTGTCCGGTGAGGCGCACCAGCGGCTGCCACACGCGTCGCGGCCGGACCTGGGTGCGCAGTTGCGCCGCCACGCGCGCGGCGACATCGGCCGGCGCTAGCGGTTCGCGGCGCAGCGCGGCGCCGGCAAGGTGGTAACGGCCCCAGGCGGCGCGCAGCGCCTCGTCCCCGGCCAGCGTCGCCAGCAGACGTCGCGTCTCGAGCTCGTCGAGCTCGTTGTCCACGAAGGCAGACAGTTTCTCGTTCATCGTAACCTCGTCAATTACCGCTCCAGCAGCGGCTTCAGTTCCACATCGACCGCCTCGCGCGCGCGGAAGATGCGTGAGCGCACGGTGCCGATCGGGCAGTCCATGATCTCGGCGATCTCCTCGTAGCTCAGGCCCTCGACCTCGCGCAGCGTGAGCGCGGCGCGCAGGTCGGCCGGCAGGCCGTCGAGCACGCGCTGCACCGTGGCCGCGATCTCGTCCGTGAGCAGGTGGCGTTCCGGCGTCGCCTGCTCGTGCAGCGCTTCGCCGCCCTCGAACCCCTCGATGCCTTCCGTTTCCAGGTCCAGGCTCGGCGGCCGGCGGCCGTGGGACTCGAGATAATTCTTGGCTGTATTCACCGCGATGCGGTAAAGCCAGGTATAGAACGCGCTCTCGCAGCGAAAGCCGCCGAGCGCGCGATAGGCCTTGATAAAGGCTTCCTGCGTCACGTCTTCGACCTCACTGCGGTCGCGCACGAAGCGGCCGACCAGTTTCGCGATTTTGTGCTGGTACTTACGCACCAGCAGATCGAACGCCGTCTTGTCGCCCTTTTGGACGCGGACTACCAGCTTCTGGTCGACGCTGCGCTCATTCATCGAAGATCACCGCTAGGGCGCGTAGCGTACGCCATATAAAGACTGGGGTGGGCTGGCAAAGTTCCATGATTTGAACGGTGTTTTGCCGCTTGGCGTCCGCCGCCCGGCGCGGAACGCCGGCCCGGCCCGCGTCCGGGCGCGGCGGCGCGTGTGCTAGCATAACGCAAACACGGCCAACCCATCCCACCGGTTTTACTTCATGGCGGACACGGAATCATTCGACGCGCTGATTGTCGGCGGCGGCCTGGCCGGGCTGGGGCTGGCGCTGCGGATCGCGGACCGCATGCAGGTGGCGATCGTGGCCAAGGCCAGACTCACCGAAGGCTCGAGCCTCTACGCCCAAGGCGGCATCGCGGCGGTGCTGGACCCGCAGGAAGACTCGTTCGACTCGCACGTCGCCGATACCCTCGCCGCCGGCGCCGGCCTGTGCCATTGCGACACGGTCGAACTCGTCGTGCGCGGCGGACCGGCGGCCATCCAGTGGCTGATGGCGCAGGGCGTACCCTTCAGCCGCGAGCACAACGGCAAGCCCGGCACCGTCCACCTGACGCGCGAGGGCGGCCATGGCCACCGGCGCGTGGTGCATGCGGCCGACGCCACCGGCCGCGCCGTGCAGACCAGCCTCGAGGCCCGGGTGCGGAGCCATCCCAACATCCGCCTGTTCGAAAACCACATCGCCGTCGATCTCATCACCAGCGCCAAGCTCGGGCGGCCGGGCGCCAACCGCTGCCTCGGGCTGTACGCGTTCGACAAGGCCAGCGGCCGGGTCCGGACCTTCGGCGGGCGGTTCGTGGCGCTCGCCACCGGTGGCGCCTCGAAGGTGTACCTCTATACCAGCAATCCGGACACCTCGACCGGCGACGGCGTGGCCATGGCCTGGCGTGCCGGCTGCCGCGTGGCCAACATGGAATTCGTGCAGTTCCACCCCACCTGCCTCTGGCACCCGCGCGCCAAGTCGTTTCTCATCACCGAGGCGGTGCGCGGCGAGGGCGGCAAGCTCACGCTGCCGAACGGCGAGCCGTTCATGCCGGCGCACGACCCGCGCGGCGAGCTCGCCCCGCGCGACATCGTGGCGCGCGCCATCGACTACGAGATGAAGCGCCGCGGCCTGGATTACGTGCACCTCGACATCAGCCACAAGCCGGCGGCGTTTATCCACGAGCATTTTCCGACCATTTACGAGCGCTGCCGCGAGTTCGGCTACGACATCACGCGCGCGCCCATCCCGGTGGTGCCGGCGGCGCACTACACCTGCGGCGGCGTGGCCACCGACCTCGCCGCCCGCACCGACCTCGACGGCCTGTATGCCGTCGGCGAGTGCGCCTTTACCGGGCTGCACGGCGCCAACCGCCTGGCCAGCAATTCGCTGCTTGAATGCCTGGTGTTTGCCGAGGCGGCGGCGCAGGACATAACGCGCCGGCTGCCGGAGGCGCCGCCGGCGCGCGGTCCCCTGCCGGCTTGGGACGAGACCCGCGTGACCGATGCCGACGAGCAGGTGGTGGTGTCGCACAACTGGGACGAGCTGCGGCGCGGCATGTGGGACTATGTCGGCATCGTGCGCACCACCAAGCGCCTCGAACGGGCACAGCACCGCGTGGACCTGCTGAAAGAGGAAATCCGCGAGTACTACCGCAACTTCAAGATATCCAACGACCTCATCGAGTTGCGCAACCTGGTGCTGGTGGCCGAGCTCATTATCCGCTCGGCCATGGCGCGCCACGAGTCGCGCGGCCTGCACTTCACCCGCGACTACCCGCAGCCGGACGCCTCCCGGCCGCTGTGCGACACGGTGCTCACGCCGCCCGGATTTGAAGTCGCAGCCGCGCCCGTAGCCGCCTGAAGGCCTCCGCCTCCACGGCATCCGCCGCGATCACGAGGCTAAGGCGGCGCGCCCGGCCTTCCGGTTTCAGCACCAGCATCACCAGCCACGGATGCACCAGGGTCTGGACAATTTCAGCCGCGCGCCAGTGCGCATCCCGGTTCTGCCGGACCGAGCACAGGCCCTCGGTGTCGAGTTCCAGTTCCACGAGCGCCCGCGAGGCGGTACGCAGCCCATGCAGCCGGATGGCATGGACGGCGCTTGCAGCCAGCAGTGCCCATAATCCGGTTTTGAAGAGCCCGTAGAGCGGCACCACGCCGATGAGCAGGGCGCCACCGATGTGAACGGCGGCCAGCAGCACCATCAGAGTGTATGAAACTTTTATTTTTACAATCAGGTTATTGTCGAATCTTTCGGACAATTTGCTCAAACTCCTGATCGGCGGAATTATGTCCCTGGACATAACCGAACAGCGTCTCATCCGGCAGCGTCAGCAAGCGTTCGAAGGTCGCCTGCTCGTCGGCGGGCAGATGCGGGTACTGCTGTTCGAGAAAGGTGCCCAGTATCAGGTCGAGCTCCAGCAGTCCGCGGCGGCAACGCCAGCGCAGCCGGGCCAAATGACGCGCATCCGGCTCGCCCGCGCCATGAGAAATCGGCTCACTCGTCACAACACCCTCTTGGCCAGCAGCTGCTTGATGTGGCCGATGGCACGGGCCGGGTTGAGTCCCTTGGGGCAGACATCGGTGCAATTCATGATGGTGTGGCAGCGGAACAGGCGGTACGGGTCTTCGAGGTTATCGAGGCGTTCGCCGCTCGCCTGGTCGCGGGAATCGGCCAGGAACCGCCATGCTTGCAGCAGTGCCGCGGGCCCAAGAAACTTCTCGGGATTCCACCAGAATGACGGGCAAGCCGTTGTGCAACAAGCACAAAGTATGCACTCGTAGAGCCCGTCCAGCTGCTCGCGTTCCGGCGGAGTCTGTAACCGTTCGATCTCGGGTTGCGGGTCGTGATTGACGAGCCACGGCTGGATGGCGCGGTACTGGGCAAAAAACGGGTTCAGGTCCACGATCAGGTCGCGGATCACCGGCAGCCCCGGCAGCGGCCGGATTTCAATCGGCTGGCGCAGCTCCGTGAGCGGCAGGATGCAGGCCAGGACGTTGCGGCCGTTGACGTTCATGGCATCCGAGCCGCACACCCCCTCGCGGCAGGAGCGGCGGAAGGCAAGGCTGTCGTCCTGCTGCTTCAGCAGCAGCAGCGCGTCGAGCAGCATGGTGGCCCCGCAGTCCGCCGGCAGTTCATAGGCCTGCATACGCGGCTTGGCGTCCGTTTCCGGGTTGTAGCGGTAGATCGAGAATTTCATGGGCATTTATTCCGCATTCAATATACGCGTTCCAGCGGCGGGAAGGATTCGACCGACAGCGGCTTCATGCGCACCGGTTTGTAGTCGAGCCGCCGCTCCTGACGGCTGTAGAGCGTGTGCTTGAGCCAGTGAATGTCGTCGCGTTGCGGATAGTCCAGGCGTGAATGGGCGCCGCGCGATTCCTGGCGCGCGGCCGCCGAGTACACCGTCGCGAGCGCCACGTCCATGAGGTTTTCCAGTTCGAGCGCCTCAATGCGCGCGGTGTTGAACACCTTGCTGTGGTCCTTGAGGCGCGCGTCCTGCAACCGCCGCGCCAGCGCCTCCACCTGGCGCACGCCCTCGTCCAGCACCTCGCGGGTGCGGAATACGCCGCAGTAATCTTCCATGACCTTGCGCAGTGACTCGCACAGCGCATCCACCGATTCGCCCTCGCCCTTCTGGTCCCAGCGCGCCAGCCGTCCGAGCGCGCGCTCGACGGCGGTCTGCGGCAACGGGCGGTGATAACGGTGTTCGGCCAGGTACTCCAGCATGTGATTGCCGGCGGCGCGCCCGAAGACAATGATGTCGAGCAGCGAATTGCCGCCCAGGCGGTTGGCGCCGTGCACCGACACGCAGGCGCACTCGCCCACGGCATAGAACCCGGGAACCGGCTCTTCCGGTCCGGTATGCACCGGCACCACCACCTGGCCGAAGCGGTTGGTCGGAATGCCGCCCATGGTGTAGTGCGCGGTGGGAAAAACCGGAACCGGCTGTGCGATCGGGTCCGTGTGCGCGAAGCGCCGCGCCAGCTCGCGAATCCCCGGCAGGCGGCTGTTGATGACGTCGGCGCCGAGGTGATCGAGCTTGAGCAGCACATGGTCCTTTTGCGGCCCGCAGCCGCGCCCGGCCCGCACCTCGGTATGGATCGCGCGGCTCACCACGTCGCGCGAGGCCAGGTCTTGCGCCTGTGGCGCGTAACGCTGCATGAAGCGTTCGCCGGCAGCGTTCACGAGATACCCGCCCTCGCCGCGTGCGCCCTCGGAGATGAGCACGCCGAGGCCGGCGATGCCGGTCGGGTGGAACTGCATGAACTCCATGTCCTGCAGCGGGATGCCGGCGCGCAGCGCCATGGCCATGCCGTCGCCGGTGTTGATGAGCGCGTTGGTGG
>CAKKQL010000083.1:2772-5222 GCA_919902095.1 Acidiferrobacterales bacterium | reverse complement strand
CGCGCAGCGTCTCGATCGCCACGCCCAGATCGTTGAACACGCAGAAGCCCGCGGCCGAATCGCGGCGCGCGTGGTGCAGCCCGGCGATGGGGACGAACGCACGCCGGGTTTTTCCGGCCAGAATTGCCGCGGTGGCATCGAGTACCGAACCGACGACGACACGCGCGGCCTCGTACACGCCCGGAAACGCGGGGGTATCACCATCATCGAGAAATCCTTCACCGCTGCGCGATTGCGTGCGCACGCGCGCGATGTAGTCGCAGGTGTGAAACCGCGCGAGATCGTCCTCAGTACAGGCAACCGGAGCGCAAACCTCGACCTGTCGGTCGAGTCCCCGACGTTGCGCCTCGTTCCAGAAGGCGTCCAGTCGGTCGGGACCGAAGGGATGGCCCTGGCCGAAACCGTAGGTCGCCAGCGCCGCCCCGACGTAAACGCGCACGTGCATCGCGCGATTATAAACACGCCGGGCCGCGGGGCTAGGCTGCCGCGGGGCGGGTATAGAGCGCCTGATAGCTGCGGTAGGCGGCGGCGAGGAACAACGCCAGCGTCACCGTCCCCAGCGTGAACAGCAGCGGGTAGCCGAGAAACCGCGAAAGCTGGAAGGCCTTGGCGATCAGCGCGTACGGCACGAAGAACGCGGCGGTGAAAAGCGCGAGCGGCACTGCGTTGCGCGCGCCGGCGCGGAAGCTCTCGAACAGCGCCGCCGGCGGTGTGAGCCCGTGCAGCACGCACAGCGGCACGCTGTAAAACAGCGCCATGGTGAGCAGCAGATACAGCAGCAGCACCACCAGCAACCCCAGCAACAGGCCCGGGCGCCCGCCCACGGCGAGCGCGGCGGTGTTGATGCCGCCCACCGGCGAGCCGCCGATGAGGAGGTAGCCGATGATCTGCGCCGCCACGACGCCGCCGAGCACGAGGATGCTCAGCATCAGCGCCGGCAGCAGCCGCTCCGGGTCGTGAACGATGCGCAGCAGCGGTCGCAGCGGCTGCACCAGGTAGGCGTGCAGCAGCACGCGCCAGTTCGAGCGTTCCAGCGCCACCGGCGGCGGCACGGTTTCATGTTCGGCGAGCAGCAACAGGCTGCCGAGGGCGAGCGGGGTGAGCAGGATCAGCACGAGGTCGCCGAGGAACGGCAGCCGGTGCAGCGCCGCGGCGCCGATGAGGTAGACCAGGGCGCTGCCGAGCCAGCGCTCGCGCTCGCGCTTCAGGAGCGCGGCGCCGCCGGTCAGCCACTCAAGCGCGGCGCGTGCCGGAACCTTGACTGCGCGCATCGGCGGTTCGGATCAGAAGCGCTTGATGACCCACTGCGGGATAACGGTCGTGGGTTCGAGGTCGCTGCGCCGCGACTTGCCGAATTCGTCGTACACCAGGTAGTACGGCTTGCCCCTGGCCGGGATCACCTTGACCTTGTAGAGCTGGCCGTTGACGCGGTACTCCTCGTGAATTTCGGTGCCGCGGGTGGTGATGGTGACCTCGGGCTCGATGCTGCCGTCCGGCTCGACCGCGGGCGCGTCGCGGTCGCGCATCGGCGGCGGCGGTGGCGCCGCCGGGGTGTCCTTCCGGGCGGGTTCGGCGGCGAGCGCCAGCGACGGCAGCAACAGGGCAAACAGGAGCAGGGGGCGCAGGCGCATGGAAGTATCCGGGGTCAGAGATTGAGTTTGATTTCGCGTTCTTCTTCCGAGGGCTCGAAGCCGCGGCGCTCATAATACCGGAAGATCGCCTCCAGCACCTCCTCGGCGCTGTCGACCACGCTGAACAGCTCCAGGTCGCCGGCGTCGATGACGCCCTCGGCGATCAGGGTATCGCGGAACCAGTCTATCATCCCGGCCCAGAACGGCCGGTGCACGAGGATGATAGGCATGCGCGTGCTCTTGCCGGTCTGGATCAGCGTGAGCGCCTCGACGAGCTCGTCGAGCGTGCCGAAACCGCCGGGCATGACCACGTAGGCCTTGGCGTACTTCACGAACATCACCTTGCGCGCGAAGAAGTGCTGGAAGGTGAGAATGACATTGAGATAGCGGTTGGCATGCTGCTCGTGCGGCAGGCGGATATTGAGTCCCACGCTCGGAGACTTGCCGGCGAACGCGCCGCGGTTGGCGGCTTCCATCAGTCCCGGGCCGCCGCCGCTCACGACCGCGAAGCCGGCGTCGGAAAGTTTGCGCCCGATGTCCTCGGTCAGGGCATAATAGGGATGTCCCGGCGCGATGCGCGCCGAGCCGAAGATGCTGACCGAGGGCTGGATGTGCGCCAGGCGCTCGAAGCCGGCGACGAACTCGGACATGATCTGGAAGATCTTCCAGGACTCGCGCGACATCAGGCCCGAGGGCGCGGTACCGCTACGGCCATCCGGGAACACAAACGGGATTTCGGGCGGCGACGGATTCGAATCTTTCATGCTGCAAGCATAATGTGCAGGGATGCACGAATCCAGCGCCGTGCGCGCAGCGCGA
>CAKKQL010000083.1:0-2672 GCA_919902095.1 Acidiferrobacterales bacterium | reverse complement strand
GCTGCAAGCATAATGTGCAGGGATGCACGAATCCAGCGCCGTGCGCGCAGCGCGAGGGACGCGCGCAAACGAATCGCCGGGCCCGGGCAAATCGCCGCTCACACCATGCCGCATGAATCGTAAAACACCAGCCCCCGCGCGGCGCAAGCCCGCCGCGGCGACGCCGCCGGCGCGGCCACTGCTTGTGCTGGTGGACGGCTCGTCGTATCTGTACCGCGCGTTCCACGCCCTGCCGGGGCTCGCCAACTCGCGCGGCGAGCCGACCGGCGCCATCTACGGCGTGGTCAATATGCTGCGCAAGCTGCTGGCCGAATACGATCCCGCCCGCGTCGCCGTGATGTTCGATGCCCGCGGCAAGACCTTCCGCGACGACCTGTTCGCCGACTACAAGGCGCACCGCCCGCCGATGCCGGACGAGCTCGCCGGCCAGGTCGAGCCGCTGCACGCCATCGTGCGCGCCATGGGCCTGCCGCTGCTGCAGGTCGAGGGCGTCGAGGCCGACGACGTCATCGGTACGCTCGCCACCCAGGCGACCGCCGCCGGCCTGGACACGCTCATCTCCACCGGCGACAAGGATCTGGCGCAGCTCGTGGACGGGGCGGTGAAACTCGTCAACACCATGACCGACACGATCTACGACCGCGACGCGGTGATCGGGAAGTTCGGCGTGCCGCCGGAGCGCATCGTCGATTACCTCGCGCTCATCGGCGACACCTCCGACAACATCCCCGGCGTCGCCGGCGTCGGCCCCAAGACTGCGGCCAAGTGGCTGCAACAGTACGGCTCGCTCGACGCGCTCGTGGCGCACGCGGCCGAGATTCCCGGGAAGGCCGGCGAGAACCTGCGCGCCGCGCTGGCGCAATTGCCGCTCGCGCGCCAACTGGCCACCATCCGCTGCGACGTGCCGCTCGACGTCAAACCGCAGGACCTGACGCGCGCGCCGGCGGACGAGGCGCGGCTGCGCGAGCTGTTCGCGCGCCTGGAGTTCAAGATCTGGCTCGCGAACCTCGGCGGCATGAATCGCGCCGACGCGCCGGCCGCGGCGCCGGCGAGCGCAGCGGCGGGGGTGTATGAAACCGTTTTCGACGAGCACACGCTCGATGCCTGGCTGGCGCGCCTGCAAAAAACCGAGGCCTTCGCCTTCGACACCGAAACCACCAGCCTCGATGCCATGCAGGCCGAGATCGTGGGCGTGTCGTTTACCGACCGCGTGGGTTGCGGCGCCTACGTGCCGCTGGCGCACAATTACCCCGGCGCGCCGGCACAGCTCGAGCGCGAAAAAGTGCTGGCGAAACTCAAGCCGTTGCTCGAGGCTGAGCAGCCGGCCAAGATCGGGCAGAACCTCAAATACGATCTGAACGTGCTCGCCAATCACGGCGTGCGGCTCGCCGGCCTCGGCTTCGACACCATGCTCGAGTCCTACGTGCTCGACGCCACCGCCTCGCGCCACGACATGGACTCGCTCGCGCTCAAGTACCTGGGCTACAAAACCCTCAAGTACGAAGACGTGGCCGGCAAGGGCAAGAATCAGATCAACTTCAGCGAAGTGCCGATCGCGCAGGCCGCGGTCTACGCCGCCGAGGACGCCGACGTGACGCTCAGGCTGCACGCGGCCCTGTGGCCGCGGGTCCGTGAAACCCCGGCGCTGGTGAAGCTGTTTCAGGAGATCGAAATGCCGCTGGTGCCGGTGCTGGCGCGCATGGAGCGCCACGGCGTGGGTATCGACGTGGACATGCTGCGCGCCCAGAGCCGCGAGCTTGAGAAGCGCGTGCTCGAACTGGAAACGCAGGCGCACGCCAGCGCCGGCCAGGCGTTCAACCTCGGTTCGCCCAAGCAGATCCAGGAGGTGCTGTACGGCAAGCTCGGGCTGCCGGTGCTGCGGCGCACGCCCACCGGCCAGCCGTCCACGGCGGAAGAGGTGTTGGAGGAGCTTGCACTCGACTATCCACTGCCGAAAATCATCCTCGAGCACCGCACGCTCGCCAAACTCAAGTCCACGTACACCGACAAGTTGCCGGAGATGATCAATCCGACCACCGGACGGGTGCACACGTCGTATCATCAGGCCGTGGCCGCCACCGGCCGGCTGTCTTCGAGTGACCCGAACCTGCAGAACATCCCGATCCGCACCGACGAAGGCCGGCGCATCCGTCAGGCGTTCGTGCCCGAGCCCGGCTATAAAATCCTCGCTGCCGACTATTCGCAGATCGAGCTGCGCATCATGGCGCATCTCTCCGGTGACGCCGGGTTGATCCGTGCGTTCGCGGAAGGGCAGGACGTCCACCGCGCCACCGCCGCCGAGGTGTTCGGCGTGGCGCCCGGACTCGTCAGCGATGACATGCGCCGCGCCGCCAAGACCATCAACTTCGGGCTCATCTACGGCATGTCGGCCTTCGGGTTGGCGCGCAGCCTCAAGATCGAGCGCGCGGCGGCGGCCGAATACATCGAGCGCTATTTCGCGCGCTATCCCGGCGTGCGCGCGTTCATGGAGCGCACGCGCGAATCGGCGCGCAGTCTCGGCTACGTCGAGACGCTGTTCGGACGCCGGCTTTATCTCTCCGAAATCAACGCCCCCAACCAGACGCGCCGTCAGGCAGCCGAACGCGCCGCCATCAATGCGCCGATGCAGGGCACGGCCGCGGATTTCATCAAGCGTGCCATGATTGTCGCCG
>CAKKQL010000082.1 GCA_919902095.1 Acidiferrobacterales bacterium | reverse complement strand
AGGCCGCCGAGAGCGCGTTGCGGCGCCAGGCGCGCGACGTGCGCCTGGCGCTGCCGCGCAGCGTGCGCATCCAGAACCTCGCCGCCGGCTACGCCGTCGAGGTGCTGCCGACGATCGAGGGCGCGATGTACCGGCGCCGGAACAATGTGAATGGGACGCTACCGACAAGCAATCGTCTGCAAACGGGTGGGGTAGGTGATGCGGACGGCTTCGACATCCACAAGTTCTTCCGGAACATTACCGTGCCGTCGTCGTCCACGACGCACCGGCTCGTGATCAACAATCTCGGCGGTTCCGCACTGGCCACGAACGCTTATCTCGCCCCCAACACCTCGCAGCAGACGGTAATAACGTTACAGCCCATGACCATCAGCTACAGCGCCACGGGCGCAAACGGCGCGCACAACATCCTGATGACGCCGGCATACCGGTTTAACGGGCATTCGTCGAACCAACGGATTTACGTCATCGAAACCCCGGTGTCGTATCTGTGCGCGGCCAATGCCGCCGACCCGGCGGCGGGCACGTTGACGCGTTACTACAACTACCCCATCACCGCCTCCCAACCGACGACCGCGGCGGCGTTTGCCGCGGTTAACGCCTCGAGTGCGCGGGTGACCGATCGTGTGAGTGCGTGTTCGCTCACGACCACGACCGGCGACGTGCGCACGCGCGCGCTGGCGACGTTCACGCTGACGCTGGCGGACCAGGGGGAGGAGGTTCGCCTGGTGCATCAGGTCATGGTGGATAACAGCCCATGAGGCGCATGCGTCCCAAGCGCGGCGACGCACAGAGAGGTGCTAGTCCAGCGCCGCGCGGGAGCGCGACAGACGCGCGCGGCGCGGCCCTGGTGAGCGCCATTTTCCTGCTGGTGGTGCTCGCGGCCGTGGGCGCGTACATGTTGAACTTGGCCGGGGTGGAACAGAGTACCACGAACCGGGCGCTGCTCGCCGCGCGCGCGCATTACGCCGCGCGTGCCGGAATCGAGTGGGGCATTCACCGCGCCCGCAACGTTCCCGACAGCATGTGCGGCGTGAGCCCGGGAGTCTCGACAACGAGTTTCGGCCTGACCGGCACCGGTTTCGACGGTTTCAACATCGCGGTGGGCTGTACGCGTACGGACCACGCTGGCGACGCGCTCTACAACGAAAACATCCCTGGCGGCTCCGGGCAGGCCGTCAACTTCAGCGTTTTCTATATCACCAGCACCGCGACCCACCGCACCCCCGGCGACCTGGAACACGCCGAACGACGGGTCGAGGCAACGGTGTCCAACCGCTACCCGTAAAGACCGGCAGGGGCCGGTTCGGTCGGCCCCGAGCGCCGCGATAAGCTAAAATCAAGGTAAGGCAAACCCGAGGCATTCCTTCCCGCATGTTGATGCAGGCCATCAAAAGAACGCGTTTCTGGTCCTTTTTGTTGCCGGGATTGCTGGCCGTTGCCCTGACCGAGACGAACGAAGCGCACGCCGCGCCGCCGGCGTTCCAGGCGTTTAGCGCGATTGCGGCTGCGGCAGATACTAGCGCTGATCCCACCGTCACGCTCCCCGCGCACCTGGAGAACGACGTCCTTCTTCTTGCGACGATAGTCAGAAGTAATACTGCGACTGTCGCCACGCCGGCGGGCTGGACGCAGATCGGCTCTCCAACTGTCCGCTCGACCGTCGCGACCTATCAGTTTTTCTGGATACGTGCCGGAGCTACCACCGTACCGAATCCCTTAATTGACAGGACGGGTACGACCGGTGATGTCTATGCCGCTGTTATCACCTATCGCGGGGCGATTACGATCGGTGACCCGTGGGAAGTCAAAGGGACGGCTCAGACAGGAGCTACTGACCCGTCGGTATTCACGCAGATCAGCACACTCACCAATGACTCTTTGGTGGTGGTGGCCGTTGCCGGCGAGGACAATAACAATGGCTCAATCATCTCCACGGGGACTGACCCAGCCGCGTATACCGAGCACTATGTTGAATCAGCGACCGGCGCGGACGGTGTAATAACGTTCTCCGAAGCCGCGAGAACCACAGCGGGGGCGACGGGAAACGTTTCGGTCAACTGGGATACTAATTTTCCGGTCGGCTTTGGCGGTATCGTGCTCGCGCTGAGACCCCGCGGCACCATCCTCGGCAACGCCATCACCACCGACCCGGGAAATACGACCCTTGCGCCCGGCCCCACGACGGCCATGGCGGATGCGTTTACCTTCCAGACCGGCACTGGCATGGATGTAATCACGGCGGTCGTGGTCGGGCTCTCGGCTGGCTCCGCAGGCGGGTTAAGCTTGGTAGAAATCACCAACGACGCCGGCACCACGGTTTACGGTTCGGTCACCGATCCCGCCAGCGATACACCATCCATTTCCCTGGGCGCGCCCTTCAGCACGCTGACGGCCACCACCACCCTAACCCAGTACAAAATCCGCATAACGCCCAAAAGTCATGCGGCCATGCCGGCGCCGCCCGGGTCCCTCTATTCGGTCACCGCGAAAATAAACTCCTGGACGAGTACAGGCATACCAGAAGGCAGCGACACCGCCGGTACCACGGTGACGATAGACAACGAGTCTTCGGGGGATGTCT
This sequence comes from Acidiferrobacterales bacterium, assembly GCA_919902095.1. The sequence continues at coordinate 8,635 of CAKKQL010000082.1, read as the reverse complement.
CCGCCGCATCGGGGACGAGCGGGGATACGCAGGTCACGCTCAACTGGACCAATCCCACGGTCCCCACGGAGACCGTCGCTTATAGCGTCGTGGTGCTGCGAAGCACGGCCGCCGTCGCGGACACACCGGTGGAAGGAACCACGTACGCCGTTGGCAATACCATCGGCGCGAGCACGGTACGGTGTGTCGTCACGGGTCTGCCCCCGGCGCTGACGTGTACCGACACCGGTCTTACCAACGGCACCGCGTACCACTACAAGATTTTCACAAGAGACAGCAACGGCAATTTCTCCCCCGGCGTGGTGCCGACCGGTTCGCCGTTCACACCCGCTCCCAACCGTTATGCTGTCGCCACCGGCAACTGGAACGCCGTGGGCACATGGTCTTCCGCCGCCTGTGGGTTGCCGCAGACGGCGACGACCACTCCGACGGTGCAGAACAACGTCATAATTTGCGCGAGCGCTGTTACCGTGACGATCACCGCCGCCGGTGCGGCGTGCGCCGGCCTTACTTTTGACGCCGCTGGTGCTGGCGTCACGCTGCAACACAATGCCGGCATAGCGCTCAGCGTCCTTGGCAGTGTCAACATCAATGGTTCCACCGTTGACGGCACCAAGGCGTGGAACATCGACGCCGGAAGCGCCACGGTCGGTGGTAACGTCGCGCTCAATGGCGGCACCGGCAATGCCCGTATCGCCCGAATCAACATTACTACCGGCACGCTCACCATCAAAGGCGGGTTGACCTACAACTCCGCCAATGCCGTCCGCGCGGTGATTGATATGAGCGGTGGCGCGGGCGTGCTGAACCTGGCGGGGGCGTTGACTATCAACACCACCGGCACCCTCACCACCCCAAGTCCGACCAGCACGTTCAACTTCAACGGTACGGCGGCGGGGCAGACGATCCCGCTCAACGTAAGCAATGTCATTTATAACAATCTGCACGTGAATAACACCCACGCAAGCGGCGCTACCTTGGCAAATGATATTACCGCCGCGCGCGTGACGGGCGATTTGCGGGTGCAGAGCGGAACCCTGAACAACGGCGGATTTTCCATCGTCGGCAACGCCGCAAAGACCTTCGAGGTGGCGAACGGCGCGACCTTCGTGCTGACGGGGGGCAGCGTGATGGCCACCGGGTTCGGCACCAAGACGTTCGGCGCGACCAGCACGGTGCGCTACGCCCGGGTGGGCGGCAACCAGAATGTCAGCATCGAAACCTATGGCCATCTGGTGCTGACCGGTGGTGGCAACAAGCGACTTCTGACCGGCACCACAACGATCATCGGCAATTTCACCCTCGAGACCGGCACGACCTACGATGGTCCGGCCAACGACCCGACGGTGAATCTGGCCGGCAACTTTTCCAACAGCGGAACCTTCAATGCCGGCACCGGGGTCTTCACTTTCAATGGTACTGCGGCGCAGACCATCACCGGGGCGACGACATTTGGCAACCTGGTCATTAACAATAGCAATATCGCAGGCGTGACCGCGAACTCGGATCTTTCAATTACCCGCAATTTCACCAACACCGCCGGCTTCGATGCCGTCACCAACTCAATCACAACCACCTTCAACGGTACGGTCAATCAGACCATCACCGGGGCGACCACGTTCCACAATCTTACATTGAGCAACACCTTCGGCAGCGGCACTGAACTTACACTGAGCAACAACGTCACAGTTAACAACACGCTGAGTTTCGTTGCTGGTAACGTTATTACCGGCGCGAACACGCTTATCATCGGTAATACGACCGGTTGCGGTGTAACGGGCGCGGGCACCGGTGTCGGTTATATAGTGGGTAATCTGCGCAAGAACTTTACCGCCTCGCTGCTGAGTTGCCCGTTCGAGATCGGCAACACAGCCAACGGCTCCGAATTCACCATATACACGCCGGTCAGCGCCCTGACGTTCGCTTCCGTCACCACTCCCGGGACCGTCACCGCCACTACCACAGGCGCGGACTGCGCCGATTTGGGGAATTCCGGTATCAATACCGGGGCCAGCGTTAATCGCTGCTGGACGCTCACGGCGGGCGGCTTGCTTGACTTTACGACCTGTGGAATGACGTTCGACTACATTGACCCGGACGATCTCGATGGCGGCGTTCTGACAGACGATTTCATCATTCGACGCAAGGACGGCGGCATTTGGTCCGTCGTCTCCGTAAGTGGTACTCCCACCACCACCCAGACATCGGGTACGGGAGCAACTGCGTTTGGCGACTTTGCCATCGGCAACCCCGGCTTCATCTACACGCGCGAGAGCGAATTCATCTACACGCGGGAGCTGTACTACTGAAGGACCATCGCTCATGCAGTCGTGCGCATTCCTATGCAGCACAAAGGTTTTTGCCGGAAATTTCTCGTGTTTTTCTTTGCGTCCTTTGCATCCTCGGCTTCGTAAGCGGCGCATCCCTGCGCCACTCCTGCGTCTTTGCGGTGAATAATCATTGAAATTAGACCTCTCCTAAACATTCTTCGTCCGGCCGGCTTGAAAAGCTGCCCTTGGAGGCGTACCTTGGCGGCCACATCGGGCAGAACCACAACAATTCACGGGGACCGATGGGAGCGCCGCTGAACCGGTATTCGTTCACTGGGCGTGGTTGCGGGTAGGCTCCACGAAGAACAGAGTTGTTCACCTCGACGCACCACCTGATCTGTCGGTACGGCAAGATGCCCCGATGGAGTGAATGAGAGGAGCGACGGCGATGGCGCTTATTGTTGGCACCGCTGGTACGGATTTTCTGTTCGACACCGCCGGGGACGATGTCCTCGATGGCGGCGCCGGCGATGACTTTCTGTTTGGCAGCACCGGTAACGACACTTACCTTTTCGGTCGCGGCAGCGGGCAAGACCAGATTTTCGAATCCGACGCGACACCTGGCAACCTTGATACTGTTCTTTTTGCCCCCGACGTTCTGCCGGGTAACATCCAAGTCACTCGCGACGCCGATAATATTTATCTGACCATCGCCGATACCGGCGAAACGCTGACCATTGGCGGCTGGTTTTCGAATCCCGCTTCCAAGATCGAACAAATCTCGTTTGCCGATAGCACGGTGTGGGATATCGCCACGCTCGAAGCGCTCCTTCCCGGTCCGCCGCCCGCCACGGAAGGGCCGGATATCCTGTTCGGCACTGCTGGCGATGACGTCATCAGCGGTCTCGGTGGCGATGACCAACTGTACGGGTATGCCGGCAACGACACCTTGACCGGCGGCGCCGGCAACGATTACCTGGTTGGCGGCGACGGGAACGACACCTATCTTTTCGGCCTCGGCGACGGATCGGACGTCATCATCGATTTCGATTCAACGTCGGGCAATGTTGACACGGTGCAGTTTACGGCCGGGATCCAAACCGGCGACATTGTCGTGACACGGGTCGGGGACAATCTCAATCTCACGAATGCCACCACCGGCGACACGCTGACCCTCTCCGGCTGGTTTCTGGGCGACGTCAACAAGATCGAGCAGGTGGTCTTCGCCGATGGCACGACCTGGGATGCGGTTACCCTCGAAAGCCTGATTACCAGCAACCCCACGGAGGGGTCGGATATCTTGTTCGGCACGGCCGGCGACGACATCATCAGCGGTCTCGGCGGCGATGACAGCCTGTATGGGCTTGCCGGCAACGATACCCTGGACGGCGGCGCTGGCAACGATTACCTGGTTGGCGGCGACGGCAACGATACCTACCTTTTCGACCGTGGTTATGGGCAAGACACCATCAACAGCTACGAGTCGACCCCGGCAAACCTCGATACCGTCCAGTTTGCTGCCGGCGTTGGCACAGGTGATGTCACGGTTACGCGCGATGATACGAATCTCTATCTGACCATCGCCGATTCCGGCGACCGGTTGGTATTGTCGGACTGGTTTGTTGATCCCGCCGCGCGCATTGAGCAGGTGGTCTTCGCCGACGGTACGACCTGGGATCCGGCCGCCCTCGAAAGCCGGATTACCGTCGCCCCCGGCACGGCCGGGGCGGATGTTCTGTATGGAACTTCCGGAAATGACACGATCAATGGCCTCGGTGGCGACGACCTGCTGTATGGTTTTGCCGGTAACGACAGACTGGACGGCGGCGCGGGTAACGATGTCCTCGACGGCGGTTTCGGCGCCGACACCCTCATTGGCGGCGATGGCGACGATACCTATGTGGTCGACAATACTGATGATGTCGTGCGCGAAAGGCGCGACAGCGGCGCCGATACCGTAGAAAGTTCAATTAGCTACGTTCTCGGAAAATATCTCGAAAACCTGACCCTCACCGGCTCGTCCGACATCGACGCCACCGGCAACAAGTTCGACAACGTCCTCACCGGTAACGACGGCAACAATATCCTCGACGGCGGCCGCGGCGCTGACACCCTTAGCGGAGGGTTGGGCGATGACACCTATATCGTTGATGACGTTGGCGATACCGTATTTGAGAACTCCGGCGAGGGCACAGATACTGTCCGAGCCTCCATTAGCTTTTCTTTAGGTAATGGCCTCGAAAACCTCACACTGTTAGGCGCCGGTCACCTCGACGCCACCGGTAACGATCTCGACAACTTCCTCACCGGCAACCGTGGCCGTAACACCCTCGACGGCGGCCTCGGCGCCGATACCCTGATCGGTGGCAAGGGCGACGACACCTATGTGGTGGACGATGTTGGCGATATCGTGATTGAAAAATCCGGCCAGGGCACCGACACGGTTCTGAGCAGCGTGAGCTTTGCGCTGAGCGATCATGTTGAGAACCTGACTCTTACCGGTTCGGATGACATCGACGCTACCGGCAATAAGCAAGACAACGTCCTTACCGGAAACGATGGCAGCAATATCCTCGACGGCGGGTTGGGCGACGACACTCTGATCGGTGGCCTCGGCGATGATACCTATGTGGTGGATGACAAGCACGATGTTGTCGCGGAAAACGCCGATGAGGGCGACGACACCGTCCAAGCCGCCTTCAATTACACCTTGGGCGACAACGTCGAGAATTTAATTCTCGGCGGTACCGGTAACTTCAAAGCCACCGGCAACGCCCTCGACAACGTTCTCACCGGCAACGACGGCAACAACGTGCTTAACGGTGGCCTCGGTGCCGACACCCTGATCGGCGGGGCGGGGAACGACACTTATGTCGTGGACGACGTTGGCGACACCGTGCTGGAGAACCCCGGCGAAGGCATTGATTCCGTCCTGAGCAGTGCGAGCTTCACGTTGAGCGACGACGTCGAAAATCTGACCCTTACGGGGTCGGCCGACATTGACGCCACCGGCAATGCCGGCGATAACGTCCTCACCGGCAATGCCGGCGATAACATCTTGGCGGGTCTTGATGGCGCCGACACCCTGATCGGTGGCGCTGGTAACGATACTTACCTTTTTGGTCCCGAGTCAGGACAAGATGTCATCTTTGAAAAAGACGCCACCCCGGGGAATCTCGACACCATACTGTTCTCCCCTGGGGCTGAGTTATTGGATCCGGTCGTTACGCGCGATCTGGAAAACCTCTACTTGGAGTTCGGCGATGCCCGCTTGACGGTGTCCAATTGGTTTGTGGGTGAGTCCTTCAGGATCGAACAGGCTATTTTCTCTGGCTCCGGGGAGACCTGGGACGCAGCCACTCTCGAATCCCTGGTGGTTGCCGCGCCCGGCACGGATGACGTGGATTACCTCTATGGTGGTTCAGGTGACGATGTCATCGAGGGTCTCGGCGGCGGTGACGTGCTGTATGGCTTTAACGGCAACGACATTCTCGACGGCGGCACCGGCGCCGACACCCTGATCGGCGGGGTGGGGAACGACACCTATATCGTGGACAATACCGGCGATGTTGTAGTCGAAAAAGATCATCAAGGCACCGACACGGTTCTAAGCAGTATCAGCCTTACACTGGGCGATAACGTCGAGAACCTGACCCTCACCGGCTCGGCCAATATCAATGCCACCGGCAACAAGCTCGACAACGTCCTTACCGGCAACGTCGGCAACAACGTCTTGGCCGGCGGCGAAGGCGACGACACCTATATCGTGGACAATTCCGGCGATGTCGTGGTCGAAAAATCCGGCAAGGGCACCGACACCATCCTGAGCAGCGTCGGCTTCACGCTGGGCGACAACGTCGAGAACCTAACGCTTACAGGCTCGGATGACATCAACGCCACCGGCAACAAGCTCAACAACGTCCTCACCGGCAACGACGGCAACAATGTTCTCGACGGTGGCAGGGGCAAAAATACTCTGGCCGGCGGCGCCGGCGACGATACGCTTATCCTCGGCAAGGACAGCCAGAACGACATTCTCTTTAACAGCGGAGATGGTTGGGACACCCTCAAGACCAATGCCAAGGACGATGGCCACGACAACGAAATCCACTTCGGCGACGGCATCACCCAAGAGAACCTCTGGTTCAGCCGCAGCGGCAACAATCTCAACATTAACGTCCTCGGCACCGATGACGGCATGACCATCGAGGGCTGGTACTCGAACAAACACAAACCCATCGAAGAATTTCAAACCAGCAACGGCTACGAACTCGAAGACAAGAAAGTCCAACTTCTGGTCCAGGCCATGGCGAGCTTTACCCCCACCCCCGGCAGCGGCACGCCCCTGCCCACCGAGATGCCGGATCAACTCCAGGCCACCTTGGCGGCGGCGTGGGAGAGTAGCTAAAAGGACCCGCACCCGGCCGAAGTCCTGATTTACCCGGTTTTTCCTGTTCGTTTGTAACGGACTTCGCTAAGCTTCCGCTGTCGCTACTGCGAGTTCCGCCATAAGATTCACATGCATTCCGTCAATTCGACGCAGTCGATTGACACCGGGCTCGCGTGTCTGGTCTTGCTCGCGCGCTTTTTCGGCGTTCCCGCCAATGCCCAGCAACTCCAGCACCAGTTCGTCGAATCCGGCAAGCTGTTCGATGAAACCGACCTGTTGCGCGCCGCGAAACATCTGGAACTCAAGGCCGGGGCGCACGACAGCCAGTGGGATCGGCTGGCGACCACGCCGTTACCGGTGCTGGCGCAATATAAAGACGGCCGCTACGTCGTGCTCGCGCGCGTGGACAACGAGCGCGTGCTCGTCCAGGACCCGCTCGAGGCCGCGCCGCGGACACTGTCGCGCCCGATCTTCGAGGAGTCCTGGAGCGGGCGACTGATCCTGTTCGCCAAGCGCGCCAACCTGCGTCCCGAGGACCGGCGCTTCGACTTCACCTGGTTTATCCCCGCGATCGTCAAACACCGAAAATTGTTCGGTGAAGTACTGACAGCGTCGTTTTTTCTGCAACTCTTCGCGTTGCTCACGCCGCTCTTTTTTCAGGTCATCATCGACAAGGTGCTGGTGCACAAGGCCGTCACCACGTTGCACGTGGTGGCCGTCGGCATGGTGGCGTTGGTGGTGTTCGAAGTCATTCTCGGCGGGTTGCGCACCTATCTTTTTTCGCACACCACCAGCCGTATCGATGTCGTGCTCGGCGCCGAGATGTTCCGTCACCTGGTGCGCCTGCCGTTGGCCTACTTCGAGGCGCGGCGCGTGGGCGAAACCGTGGCGCGGGTGCGCGAGCTCGAAACCATCCGCCAGTTCCTGACCGGCTCGACGGTCACGGTAGTAATCGACCTGTTCTTTACCGTGGTGTTCATCGCCGTGCTGTTCTTCTACAGCGGCTGGCTCACGCTGGTGGTGCTGGCGGCGATTCCGTTCTACGTGTTCCTGTCGGTCAGCGTCACGCCGGTGTTCCGCGCGCGGCTCAACGAGAAATTCAACCGCGGCGCCGAGAACCAGTCGTTCCTGGTCGAGACCATCAACGGTATCGAGACCGTTAAGGCCATGGCCGTGGAGCCGGCGATGCAGCGCCGTTGGGAAGAACAGCTCGCCGGGTACGTGCGCGCCAGCTTCCGCACCGGCACGCTCAGCAACGTCGCCGGCCAAGTGGCGGCGTTTCTCAACAAAATCGTCACCGTGGCGATCCTGTGGCTCGGCGCGCATCTGGTGATGGCCGGCGAGCTGTCCATCGGCCAGTTGATCGCGTTCAACATGCTCGCCGGGCGCGTCAGCGGGCCGCTGCTGCGCATCGTGCAGTTGTGGCAGGAGTTCCAGCAGGCCGGCATCTCGCTCGACCGCCTCGGTGACGTGCTCAACACGCCGCCGGAGCCGTCGTACAACCCCAACCGCACCACCCTGCCGGTGCTCGCCGGGCACGTCGTGTTCGACAACGTCAGCTTCCGTTACCGCCCGGATGGGCCGGAAATATTGAAGCGCCTGACGCTCGACATCCCGGCCGGCAGCACCGTCGGCGTGGTCGGGCGCTCCGGCTCCGGCAAAAGCACGGTCGCCAAGCTGGTGCAGCGGCTGTACCTGCCCGAGGCCGGGCGCGTGCTGGTGGACGGCGTGGACCTGGCGCAGATGGAGCCGGCGTGGCTGCGCTCGCGCATCGGCGTGGTGTTGCAGGAAAACTTTCTGTTTAACCGCACGGTACGCGACAACATCGCGCTCGCCGACCCCGGCACGCCACTGGAGCGCGTTATCGGGGCCGCCAAACTCGCTGGCGCGCACGAGTTTATCCTGGAAATGCAGAAGGGGTACGACACGCTGGTGGGCGAGCACGGCTGTACGCTTTCCGGCGGCCAGCGCCAGC